>NZ_JAJDMK010000010.1:0-47507 GCF_020593575.1 Holdemanella sp. DFI.5.55 | reverse complement strand
TGTGAAAGCAGGACGTTATAAGAATATGTCAGAAGCATTAGAAATGGCATGGTTTGATGCTAAATATGAGCAAGCATTTCAATGTGATATTTGGAAAGCAGGAGGAAGTGATTGTTATGAATAAGACAGTTAATATTGAAAATAAATTCTTGCTTACATTCACAGAAGCAAGTCAGTATTTCAATATTGGTGAAAATAAGTTAAGAAATATGGCTAGTTTAGAACAAAATCCAGATTGGATTGTATATAACGGCTATCGCCGTTTAATTAAACGGGTGCGATTAGAGGAGATTCTTTTGAAATCCGAGACAATCTAAAATATATGAATTGAGCTTTGTGTGTGGTATAATCAGCTACATGGCAAGGCTCTTTTCATACTAGAAAGGAGCAATTATGAGTAGACGAAAAGATAACAAAGGACGATTACTCAAAACTGGAGAATCACAAAGAAAGGACGGACGATACGCATATAAATATCAAGATAAAAATGGAAAATCAAAATTCCTGTATTCGTGGCGATTAACCGATACTGACCCTATTCCAAAAGGCAAACGTTTTTGTAGGTCGTTGCGAGATCTTGAAAGAGACCTGCAACGTGACATCATGGACGGAATTGATACATGCGGAAAGAAAATGTTGTTGTGGCAATTATACGAAAAGCATAACGCTTTAAAACCGAATGTGAGAAAATCAACGGTAAACGGAAGAAAATACCTTATAGACATTCTTAAAGTAGATACACTAGGTAATATGCCTATTGAATCTATCAAACCTAGTGATACAAAAGAATGGGCTATCCGCATGAAGAAGAATGGATATTCCTATCAAACGATAAACAATCATAAAAGGTCATTGAAAGCGTGCTTTTACACAGCTCTTAACGATGATTTGGTAAGGAAAAATCCTTTTAACTGGAATCTTAGTGATGTATTGGAAGATGATACGATACACAAAACTGCATTAACAGATGAACAGGTCAATGCTTTATTGTCATTTTTAAAGATAGATGATGTATATAAAAAGTATTACAACGCTATTGTGGTTCTGCTATATACAGGATTGCGTATCTCTGAATTATGTGGTTTGACAACTTCTGATATTGATTTTGAAAAAGGGTTTATACAAGTGAATCATCAAATTAACTATGATAAAGGTAAATATTCTATCAACGAGACAAAGACAGAAAGCGGAATCAGAGAAATTCCTATGATTAAAATTGTAAAAGAAGCATTGCAAGATGAAATCAAAAACAGGGGTAAAATACAAAAAGTAAATATTGATGGTTATTCTGATTTTGTATTCTTGAATCAGAAAGGCTATCCTATGTATGCAACAGCCTATTCCTCAACATTTCCTAATATGCTAAAGAAATACAATAAGTATCACAAGGGAGATGAACTTCCGCTCATCACACCACACACTCTACGCCATACGTTCTGTACAAACATGGCAAATAAAAAAATGACCCCTAACACACTTCAATATGTTATGGGTCATAAGAATATCACGATGACACTCGGATATTATGCACACGGTACAGCTCAATCAGCTATGGTTGAAATGCTTTCTATCTCCGCTTAGTTTACTACAAATTTTACTACATTTGAGAGATAGAATATGAGTTGATTTAAGCCGATTTGTGAACTGACATTCAAGCTATAACTTCTCAAATACCGCATAGAATAAGGGTTTATAAGGATTTGAGAAGTTATAAGCTGAATCGTAAAAAATCATTTAATGTTTTGAATAAAAAATATAAAAAGTCAACTAAAAAGTGTAAGTGTTTTCTTTTATAAAGAGTATAATAATAGTTAGGAGGAATTGTCGATATGATTATTCAAAGTAAAAGAATTTGGGTCGTAAATACATGGTTGGCAGCCCAAGTTGAAGTAGAAGAAGGAAAGATTGTTAATATCTATCCATATGGCGAAAAAGAAGTGGATGAGGATTATGGAGATAAACGAATTATCCCAGGATTTATCGATGTACACACACATGGTGCTTATGGATTTGATACTAATGATGCGAATGAAGAAGGCCTTCGTAACTGGATGAAAAATATTGTTAAAGAAGGGGTTACAGGTATTCTTCCAACAACAATCACACAGTCTGAAGAAGTTTTGACAAATGCGGTTAAAAATGTTGCGAAAGTTGTTGAAGAAGGGTATGAAGGTGCAGAAATTTTAGGTATTCACTTTGAAGGACCTTATTTGGATCAAGTATATAAGGGAGCACAACCTGAACAGTATTGTGTAAAACCAGATCTTGAACAATTCAAACGTTACTTGGCAGCTTCTAATAATTTAATTAAAATCGTGACTATGGCTTGTGAACACGATGATAACTATGAATTAACTAAATTCTTACGCGCAAATGGAATTGTGTGTAGTCAAGGTCACTCAGGAGCCACTTTTGAACAGGCTCGTTTAGCCATTGCGAATGGTGCAAACTCAATGACTCACGTATTCAATGGTATGACTAAATTCCATCACCGTGAACCAGGATTAGTTGGTGCTGCAATGCGTTATAGAGATGTATATGGTGAAATCATCTGTGATGGAAACCACTCAACTTATGAAGCATTAAACGACTTCTTTACAGCTAAAGGAGCAAACCACTGTATTATGATCACTGACTCATTAATGGTTAAGGGACTACCTGTTGGTACAAAAGTATTGTTTGGTGGAAATGAAATCGAATTATATCCAGATGGAAGTGCACACTTAACAGATACGAAAGGTCTTGCGGGATCTACATTGCATGTCAACGATGGACTTCGTATTTTAGTAGAAAAAGCAATGGTTCCTTGGCAAACAGCTATCAATGCTTGTACATTGAACCCGGCTCGTATGTTGAATGTAGATGATCGTAAAGGATCGATTCAAACTGGAAAAGATGCAGATTTAGTTGTATTAAATGATGACTATTCTGTTGAAATGACATATGTAAAAGGTCAAAAAGCATTCTAATATAATAAAAGCACATTTAATGTGCTTTTATTATGTTTTCGTGTTTTATAGTATCATCTAGTTTATTATCGGTGATAATCATGTCAAAATCATCAATATTGGCTATTTTTGACATATACTTCTTATGGAATTTTGTATGGTCTGCCATACAAATTTTTTTATTGGAAGAATCAAGAATCGCTTTTTTAACTAAAGCATCACTCATGCTGGGAATGGATACGCCATAGTCTAAGTCAAGGCCTAATACGGAAATAAAGGCTTTATCGATATAATAGTTTTGAAAGAATTGAATGGTGCTTTCAGATAGAGCTGCCTGAGTTACAGGATTATAGGTGCCTGGAGCCATAATGATTTTCGCCTTGGTATTTCGATCTACATATTGAAGAATCTTCCAGAAATTTGTAAAGATTGTGATTTTTTTATGGTGTATACGTTTAAAGAGCTCAAGGCAGGTTGTACCACAATCCAAATAGATAGAATCTCCATCTTGAATGAGTGTACTAGCATAAATCGCGATTTCTTTTTTATCCGATTGTGACATACCTTCTTTGATTTCAAAGGAAGGTTCAGTTGAACTAGACTCATTGAGTGTGGCTCCTCCATAGCGCTTTGTGGCGAGTCCTTGGTTTTCTAGACTATCTAAATCTCTTCGTATGGTCATTAAGGAAACGGAGTATACTTTTGCGAGTTCACTTACTTGTACGGTTTTATCTTTTTTTAGTTTTTCATAGATTTCATATCTTCTTTGTGTTGTGTTCATAATTCTATTAAAGCACAAAAAGAAACAGAAGGGAACATGTTTATTTGTGTTCTTTTGAAATAAATTGTTTGATGTGAAAAGGTTATTGAATCAAAATTTTTCTGGTGTTAGTATACAGATGAACTTAAGGAGGATCTATTATGGAATTAATTATCGATTCATCAAATATTGAACAAATTAAAGAACTAAATGAGTTATTAACAATTACGGGTGTTACGACAAACCCTACAATATTAACAAAATCGAATAGAGAAGCAATGGATGTAGTAAAAGATCTTTGTGAGGTGTTGAGCGAAGATCAATTGTTGTTTATTCAAACGGTACAGACCTCTTTTGAAGGTATTATGGAAGAGGCAAAAATGATTTCTTCCATTCGTAATAAAAATATGTATGTAAAGATTCCGGTTACACATGAGGGCTTAAGAGCTATTAAAGAATGTAAAAAGTTAGGAATTCACACATTGGCTACTGCCATTTATACAGCGGACCAGGCTTTTTTAGCTGCAATGAATGGAGCTGAATATTTAGCACCTTATACAAATCGAATGTGTAATTATGGAGATGGTGTTCAGAATGTAAAAGACTTGATTGAAATGTTGAGAGTGAATCATATGCCGGCTAAAGTGATTGCGGCAAGCTTTAAAAATACATATCAAGTACATGAATTGATCAAGGCTGGAATTCAAGCTGTAACTGTTCCTTGTGATGTTTTATATCAAATGATTGATCATCCAGGAACAAAGATTGCGGTGGGTGAATTTAGCGTAAATTGGCAAAGAGCTTATAATCGTAATACATTGGAAAAGTAGAGAAATCTACTTTTCTTTTTAAAAAATAATTAGCACTTAAGTGTTGACAGTGCCAAAAATGGTGTTATACTATCATTAGCAATCATAAAGAGTGAGTGCTAAGTGCAAGGAGGTGCTTATTTATGAATATCGATCAAATGTCAGAGCGTTTGCAGAAGATTTTAATGGATGCCATTAATTTGGCAAAATCCAACCAACATCCAAGTGTAGATACTGTGGATATGTTGGAAACGATTTTTAAGGATGATGTATTGGACGGCTTGTTTGAGCGTATCGGCTTGGATAAAGGTCGTGCTTTACAGATGGTTCAACAAGAATCTAATCGTGTCGCAAAGAGCTCAACAAGTAATATAAATTTATCCAATGAAGTGCAGAAATCGTTTGAAGATGCGCAAAACTGGGCGAGTCAACATGATGAAACTTATCTTTCAGTAGCTAGTGTATTCTTAGCTCTATTGTTTAATCGTTCTTATATTTCTAAAGAATTGGTAAGAACTTTTAACTTGAATAAGGATGCTTGCTACAAAGCTGAATTAGAGCGTCGTAATGGTAAAAAATTTGATACGCCAAATTCAGAAGAGAATGTAGAAGCTTTAAAGAAATATGGTCGTGATCTAGTTCAGGATGTGCGTGATGGTAAGATTGATCCAATTATTGGACGTGATGATGAAATTCGACGTGTTATGCAGATTTTATCTCGTAAGACAAAGAACAACCCTGTTTTGATTGGTGAACCTGGTGTTGGTAAGACAGCTGTTGTTGAAGGGATCGCATGGCGTATTATGAAGGGGGATGTGCCTGAGTCATTAAAAGAAAAACGCTTGATTGAATTGGATATGGGATCTTTGATTGCCGGTGCTAAGTATCGTGGTGAATTTGAGGAGCGTTTAAAATCCATTTTGGATGAAGTTAAAAAATCGGATGGACAAATCATCTTGTTTATTGATGAAATTCATAACTTGGTTGGTGCAGGTAAAACTGAAGGTAGTATGGATGCGGCTAACTTATTAAAGCCAATGTTAGCGCGTGGTGAACTACATTGTATTGGTGCAACAACTTTCAATGAATATCGTAAATATATTGAAAAGGATGCCGCTTTAGAGCGTCGTTTCCAAAAAGTACAAGTTGCTCAGCCAAGTGTAGAGGATACAATCAGTATTTTGCGTGGATTAAAAGATCGTTTTGAAAGTTATCATGGTGTACGTATTTTGGATGAAGCTTTAATTGCGGCAGCTACTATGTCCGATCGTTATATCACGGATCGTTTCTTACCAGATAAGGCAATTGACTTAGTGGATGAGGCTTGTGCTACGTTAAAGGTTGAAATGGAAAGTATGCCTCAAGAGTTGGATGAATTACAGCGTAAGATTTTACAACTTCAAATTGAAAAGACTTCTCTACAAAAAGAAGAAGATAAAAGGGCTATTGAGCGTCGTGAAGAAATTGAAAGTGAATTAGCTTCTTTACAATCAAAGCGTGATGAAATGCATTCTAAGTGGGAAGATGAAAAACATGGCTTGGCTAATGAAAAAGAGGATAAACAACGTTTGGAGAAAGCTCGTTTGGATTTAGAGCAAGCGCGTAATGAAGCTCGTTACGAAGATGCTGCTAAACTTCAATATGGCACGATTCCAGAATTAGAGGCTCGTATTCAAAAAGAGCAGGCAAGTCAAAAAGAGGATGCTTTGATTCAAGAAACGGTCAATGAAGAATTGATTGCGAAAATCGTTTCTAGATGGACAGGCGTTGAAGTGACTCGTTTGGTTGCCTCTGAAAGAGATAAATTATTGAATTTGAAGGAAGAACTTGAAAAACGTGTTGTTGGTCAAAATGAAGCTCTAGAACTTGTAACAGATGCAATCTTGCGTTCTAAAGCACAGATTCAAGATGAGAATCGTCCAATTGGATCGTTCATGTTCTTAGGTCCAACTGGTGTTGGTAAAACGGAGGTTGCCAAGGCTTTGGCTGAACAGTTATTTGACGATGAAAGACATATTGTGCGTATTGATATGAGTGAATACATGGAAAAACACAGTGTGGCACGATTAATTGGTGCACCTCCTGGATATGTAGGATACGATGAGGGAGGTCAATTAACGGAAGCTGTTCGTCGTAATCCATATAGTATTGTCTTGTTTGATGAAATCGAAAAGGCGCATCCAGATGTATTCAATGTGTTACTTCAAATTCTTGATGATGGTCGTATTACAGACTCGAAAGGTGTTACGGTAGATTTTAAGAATACAATTATTATCTTAACATCTAACTTAGGTAGCCAATATGCCTTTGAATCTGGTGATGTACATGATAAATATATGGAAGAAGTAAAGCGTCACTTTAAACCAGAATTCATTAACCGTATCGATGAAATTATTGTGTTCAACGCATTAGATGATTCGGCCTTTATTAAGATTGCCCACAAGTTTGTCGGCTTGCTACAAAAACGTTTGGCTGAACGTGACATTACATTGAATGTAAGTGATGCTGTATACAATCAGATCGCAAAGATGGGGGTAGATCCTGTATATGGTGCTCGTCCTATGAAGCGTTATATCCAAAGAAATCTTGAGACACAGATTGCCAAGGAAATGATTAAGACTGGCGCTATGCAAGGGGATGTAATCCATGTAGATTGTCAAAATGGCGAGTATACATTTGATATTCAAGGAAGATAGTGAATTATCTTCCTTTCTTTTCTTATTTAGAGGTATAATAGTTTCAGGAAGTGTGCGCCAGTTCGGTGCCAAATATATAACTGGTGGGAATCCAGTCTGGTAAAACCTAGCAAGTTGCCAGTACCAAGTCCTTGGAGCACCAAAGGCTAACAACGGTGTTTAAGCGTAGGACAGGAAACAGGAACGCCGTAATGCGTAAGCGTGAAGTGATTGAGCTCCGTTAGAATTATCGATTGTGTGGGGTGGTCTACTACTTTCTTGGGTCACCAACAAGGATTAGTCGCTAAAGCGAGACTATGAAAACACACCGGAGTCCTAGAGCACGGCATACCTGATATTGTTATATTTGAAATACCTGGGAGGCCTGGATGGTTCTGTACATGAGACAGTAGGGAGTATCGGTCAATGCAATGATGAGTATGAACGAAGACCATTGAGGAGTCGGATTCGTCTATAGTACCATGGAAAGCAGTAATGACGCTAGAGGGAAGGGACGGACAATAAGTTGCTTTTGCAATCAAAACATAGAAAGCACAGGAGGCAAGTAATCTATGGAAAAAGAGAAAGCAGAAATAGCCAATCTCGTAGCAAGATATGACAGAGTACAGTCGTTAATGAAATATGTAAACAATGACGCACTCAAGGAATCCTACAAAAAGCAACCGAAAGGAAAAGCGGTTGGAGTTGACGGGGTAACCAAGGAGCAATATGGAGAAAACATAGACGAAAATATTGAAAATCTGTTAATCAGAATGAAGAAATTTTCTTATAGGCCTTATCCAGTTCGCAGAGCCTTTATACCGAAAGGAAATGGGAAAATGCGCGGACTAGGCATTCCATCATTTGAGGATAAAGTTGTGCAAGGAGTCTTCAAGGAGATTCTAGAGGCAATCTATGAACCCAAATTCAAAGATTTCTCTTTTGGGTTTCGTCCAAACAGGAGTTGTCACGATGCAATACAGAGAGTGAACAAACATATCATGGCTAATAAGGTTAATTACATCTTAGACGCAGATATTAAAGGATTCTTCGACAACATCGACCATGATTGGATGATAAATTTTTTAGAGCATGACATAGCAGACAAGAATTTTATCAGATACATCAAACGATTTCTGATTGGTGGAGTTATGGAAGATGGTAAAACGACTGGCTACAGATTCAGGAAAAGTACAGGGAGGATTAATATCACCAGTACTGGCAAATGTGTATCTACATTATGTACTTGATACATGGTTCGATTATGTAAAGAAACGTGAATTCAGGGGCGAAATGTATATGGTACGCTATGCAGATGATTTTGTATGTCTGTTTCAATACGAGAATGAAGCGCAAAAGTTTTATCAGCTTTTAATAAAGAGACTAAAGAAGTTTGGTCTTGAAATTGCAGAAGATAAAAGCAGAATACTACCCTTTGGCAGATACAAGGGAACAAAGGAATCCTTTGATTTTCTTGGATTTACACATTACAATGCGAAAAGTCATTGGGGCAAATATTGTGTACTGCATAGAACAAGCAAGAAGAAGTTGAAAATGAAAAGAGAAGCCATTAAGAGATGGTTATGGGAACATATGCACGAAAGCATTAAGGATACCATTGAAGCGTTGAATGTGAGATTAACAGGACATTACAGATATTATGGAATTTATGGTAACTATGTCGGTCTACTAAAGTTCTATAAATATGTTCTAGTAGAATTGCGTAAAAGCAAGAGACGCAGAGACCAGACTAACTGGTTAACTAGGAATAAATATATAAATATCCTAAAGATACATCCACTGGAGTGTCCTAAGATATATTTAAATAGTGCTTATTAGGTGAATAATTTGTTGAAGAGCCGTATGCCTTAATAGGGCACGTGCGGTTCTGCGAGGGGCTTTTGAGACTTGAACCTCTCATCGCGAAATTATTTTATATTGATGAAAGGGGTGAAGGTCGAGACAAAGTCTACTCGACGATGTTATGTCTTTAAAAGATTGGATTCAAGAAAGTCATAATATAGTATTTTTTGGTGGTGCTGGTGTGTCTACAGAAAGTAACATTCCAGATTTTCGTAGTGATAATGGATTATATAAAAAGAAGTATCCATATCCGGCTGAGATTATGTTGTCACATAGTTTTTATTTAAGTCATCCTAAAGAATTCTTTGATTTTTATTTTAATCAGATGATTTATCCAGATGCCCAACCTAATAAGGCGCATCATGCTCTTTCAAAGCTTGAAAAAATGGGAAAGCTAAAAGGGATTGTGACACAGAATATTGATGGCTTACATCAGATGGCAGGTTCTAAAAAGGTCTATGAATTGCATGGAAGTGTTTTAAGAAATACTTGTACGCATTGTCAAACAAAATATTCTCTAGAGGATATGATGAAACTAAGAGATAATGAAGGTATTCCTAGATGTAGCAAGTGTGGTGCCATCATTAAGCCAGATGTTGTTTTGTATGAAGAAGGCTTAGATGAATATACATTGTATTCGGCTATTCATGCGATTGAGCAGGCAGATCTTTTAATTGTAGGTGGTACAAGTCTTGTCGTATATCCTGCGGCTGGTTTAATTAACTATTTTCATGGCAAACATTTGGTTTTGATCAATAAAGACAGTACAAATATGGATTCAAAGGCGGATCTTGTTATTCATGATTCGATTGGTAAGGTTTTAGATGATTCACTATGTGAAGTTTATGTGAAATAAACACTAAACTTGAAATTTAGACATAAATAAACTAAAATTTTATCATGTCAGAAAGAAACAAGAAATCTTTTATCCGTGATGGATTATATAACATAGAAAGAACAATGCAGTTAGACCCAGCAGCACATTCAAAATGGGAAGTGTTTTGGTTGTATCCACATATTAAGGCAATTGGTTTACATCGTATTGCCCATTGGTTTTGGGTGCGTAATCATACATTTATTGCGCGTTGGGTAAGTAATCGAGCAAGGCATTGGACAGGAATTGAAATTCACCCTGGTGCTGTGATTGGTCGTGGTTTGATGATTGATCATGGTATCGGAGTTGTGATTGGTGAAACGACAATTATCGGGGATGATTGTCAGCTTTATCATGGTGTCACACTTGGTGGTACAGGAAAGCAACATGTCAAAAGACATCCAACTTTAGAAGATGGTGTATATATTGGCTGTGGAGCAAAATGTTTAGGAAATATCACTTTGAAAAAGGGATGTCGTGTAGGGGCAAATGCGGTCGTCTTAGAAGATGTTCCTGAAGGGGCAACTGCAGTAGGAATTCCTGCAAGAATTATAGAGAAGAAATAGGTGGTTGTATGTGGAAATATCGTTGTAAATCCCATTTAATAGCTTTAGTTGTAGCTTTTTTAGTTGGACTTTGCTTATGTGCGGTTGTATTTGCGAGTGGTATCGATATGAGTTCGGATATGTTGTCGAGTTCATTAAGTTCTGTACCAGGTGTAGATACAGAATCACTGAAACAGGTTTTAACGTATCTGCAAAATAATATGTGGATCTTATATGTAGGTGATGCCTTATTGATTTCAGGAATCATCAATATCATTTATATTGGACAATATGTAACAGCGCGATTCAACATTAGCCCATGGATCGTTATGTGTTTGATTTTCTTTTTACCTGAATACATGATCTATATTGGTGCCATTTTGGTTGTGCCTGCATTTGTTGTATGTATTTATGGAATGTTAAGTTTGCGCAAAAGCATTTCGAAAGAACGTCGCGAATTTAATTTTACAAGCGATGATGAATTGGTTCGTATATATAAGATTCATCATGAATTGGATGAGTCTTATAAGGATCTTGCAAAGACTTGTCGTAAAAATGTTCGTAAATTAACAGGTATCTATGCGTTAGGCATTGTTGCCTTATTTGCAATTTTAATTGCCGTAAATAATATGATGCTTCTAGCTGTATTATTGATGTTCTACTTATTTGCGTTTAATTTAGTGTTACGTTATCGTGCCGTATCCCTTTTACCAATCACAAAATTATTATATGAAGATTGTAATCCTGAGGCTTGTGCGAGTGCCATTATTTACTATTGCACAAATTCAAAGGGACATACGCGCTTGAGCCAGCATACATTGCTTGCACAATGCTTGATTTATTTAAATGATGCTGAACTTGCTCAAGATGTATTGATTAGTTATCCGCGTAAGGATGCTGCGAGTTCTTTACAATATTGGTCATTGATGTCGTATATTTATTATATGTTGAAGGATGAAGAGGCTTTATCTCGTTGTAAAGAAGAGGCGCAAAATATTCGTCTTCATTATGGACGTGCTGGTGTCATGATTCAAAGTGAAGAAATGGCGGCCATTGAAAATAAGATTCATCTTATGGATGGGGATTTGAATACTTGTAAGAAATATTATTTACAAGGTCTACAAAGAGCGAATTTTCCTTTCCAGCAAGTAGATTCATGTTACTACATTGCTTTGATCTCCTTTGTAGAAGAAGATTATAAATTGGCTCGCTTATATTTTGAAAAAGTACTTGAGCTTGGAAATCGTATGTATTTTGTGAAAAAAGCGAAAAACTACTTAGTTAAGATTGAAAAGATCAATCCTGAAACATCCAGTGATGTAGTAGAATATTCGTAGTAAATGAAAAATAGATTTCGCAAAAGCCAGTAATGTGGCCAAACATAAATGTGAACACAAAACTCAATCCAATGTTGATAAAAAACAGGATTGAGTTTTTATTTAAGTGAACCGGAATATAAAGAAACCATTCAAGGATAAAACAGGCTACAAAAAGAATGGAAAGCCATACGTGAAGGTCTTTTAAAAGTGTTATATCGTTATAGGGAATACTACATGAAAGAATCATGCCTAAACAGATTAAGACATGATTTTTTTTATTGTAATTTACGTTATATTTTTCCCATATTTTTTTTGAATAATAATAAAATCCAATTGCCGAACTAAACGCCCATAGAAATAAATATATGGGGTGATGTAGTTGATTTCCTATATACGTCTGATTGTCATAGAAGATGTCAATCCAGCAAAATGGAAGGAAATTCAGGATGGTTTGAATTAAATAAACGTGAATATATGTTATAAATTTCATCATTGTTTCATTTTAGACAAAAAAACTCAAAAAATCAAAAAAATAATGAAAGTTTTCTGGAAAAAGTATTAAAAAAAACGTTTAAGAGTATGGAGGTGATGAGATGTCCGAATGGATTGAACAAGATCACATGGATGATAATCACTTGTATGTTCATTTGAAAAATCCAGAATTACTCGACCTATCCATTTTTGATCGATTATCGAACGATGATTTTTGTCTGCCTTGTATGTTGACAAACGAAAAAACGGCATCGATGGTGTATGCGATAGAAGGCTATATTCCTTTACATGATTTTTTAAGTCAGTATGTGTTTGAAAAAGAAGAAGGCTATATATTCTTGCATCAGTTATTTGAACAAGCCATCGCATCCAATCGCAATAAACCAGTTCTATTTGATCCAGACTACGTATTTGTCTCTAGTTTTGGAGATCGCTTTGCGTTTGTCGTGGTGCCCATTCAAATATCGAACTGGATGTTTCAAAAGGATATGTCAGAAAAATGGGTGGAGTATATCGCAAAAACGATGCAGACTACAACCGCTTTTGAAATTCCTGGATTTTTATTGAAGTTTTTAAAGAGTGCTGAGTTTAGTTTACCCAATCTTGTCTTAGGTCTGGATAATATACGAAATTTATATTATCCGAAAAAGTTATTTTTCTTTAAAAACAAGAGAATGCAGACATTTAAAGTCAAAGAACCCATACAAGCTTTCCATAAAGAGAGGCCTGTTGAATCTGTTTTGGAAGAAAAAACACAGCTTTTACAAGTAAAAGTAGATTTTTATGCCTACCTATTATGCGATCAGGAAAAATATGCATTGTGCAATGAAATCAATCTAGTAGGAAGAGCGATGGTATGTGATGTCCGTATACAGGATGCGAGTATATCTTTAAAACATGCCAAGATCGTATGTGAAAATGATCGGTACTATATACAAGATCTAAAGAGTACGAATAAGACGTATCTGAACGAAAAAGAAGTGAAACGCAAGATGCGATTAAAAGATGGAATGACGATAAGATTTGGTGATGTCGTGTGTGAATTTAAAGAACAATAGATATAAGGTCGTACATACCTATAATACCAATGTTTATCGTGTTATGGATGAATTTAGTACATGTGTTTATATTTTAAAAATCTGTCCAGATTATGAAACAGAACGATATAAACATCAATTTAAAACAGAGATCAATGTGCTCTCTAACTTAAATTCGATCCATGTCCCTAGTTTGATCACTTGTTTTGAAGAAGACTTTGCACAATGTTTTGTCGAAACGTATATTCCAGGAATCAACGCAAGACAATACTTTCAAAACCATCGTTGTTTATTCAAAAAGTATCGTTTGCTAATTGATGTTTTAAAAGTCTTGCAAGACCTGCATCAGATTGGCTATCTCTATATTGATTTAAAACTTGAAAATATTATTTATTATCAGAACCATTTTTATTTAATTGATTTTAACGCATGTATTGAAAATCACTCACATGTGGCAGTGATGGCTTCAAAATCCAATTGTGCACCTGAATTATTAACATTGAGTGAAAAGGATATTCGTTGTGATATCTATGCACTTGGTTCTTTGATTCAAGAACTTTTCGGCATAAGTATGATGCCCATAGTTCTTTTGTGTCATCAAAAACAAGAGCGAAGAATATCTCGATTATTTACATTTAAGAACTTGATTTTTATACATATCATCATTCGAATCTTGCTTGTACTTTCTATATGTATTCTGTCTGTCTTCAGTACAAGTCCAAAAAGTGTCTTTGATGCGTACTACACCCATCATCAAATTGCCTTATTTGAAAAAGCGTATAAAGAGTCTGATAAACAAGATCGTTTATATACGTGGATCTCTAATGGATGGATCTTGGATGAAGTATATGTCAATGAACAAGCATCTTTATTTTTAATGGAGGAGGCAATAGCAACAAAAGATGCTACTTTGATTCGATATGTATATGATCGTGTTTCTTTAAATAAATGGCCAGAGCTTCAAGCACTTGTGCTGGTGTATTTAAATCCGGATGCCGCACATATTGATACGTGTGTTAAGCTGGTTAATTCAAATAACTTGCTTCTAAAAGATAAATTGAACGTGTTAAATCAATGTCTTCAGTTTGGTCTACATAAAGAAATCAAAATTTCGATTCAACCGATTAAAGACTGGATTGAAAGTATAAGTCCAGAGACATTAAAAACGTATCAAGCCGAATTTGAAAATCTAGGATGTAATTACTTGGAATATGTACTTTTATTACGAAATAAGGAGAGTGAAAATATGGAAATTCCAGTGGTTTTTATTGACAATTTAAAAAGTGAAAGATGGAAAGATCTTTATGAATTTTGGAGGAGTTTATGATTTCTCTACAAGATGTTGAATATACAGATTTTATATATTGGCAGGAAACAGAAAACTTTATAAATGGTGTGGCCTCTGCGACAGGGAATATTGAGTTGTTCTTTGATGAAAAAGTGGATCGAGATTCCAGTTTAGTTATTTATGATGGCAAAGAAATTGATTTAAACAACGAACATACTTTTATCGATATTCAAAAAGAAGGAATCACACAGCTTGTATATATTTTAAAAGATGTAGATGGCTATGCGTTACAGGAAGGTGAAAAGACAATTCTATTAGATACGACAATGCCAGATATTGTATTTAATACAAATAATCAAAAGATTCTGGATGTACTTCCTTTAGAAGATAAAGAAACCGTTCATGTAAAGATATTCGAACAAAATTTGAAAAGTATTGAGGTTTATTTAGATGATGAACAAATGGATTGTGAAGAACTTGAATTTGATGTGGATGTTACATCCAAAAATCAATCTTTACGAATAATCTGTACAGATATTGCACAAAATAAGTTGGAAAGAGAAATTAAAATTTTACCTATTAAATATCCTGAATGTTTATTAAATTCTGTCGTGTACACAAAAGAAAATCATTCTAACATGCAATTTGAATCTGTATGTAAACAGGCTTTTAATCTGCATGTGTATTGTGATGGTATATATTACTATTCACTTGATTTAGAAGACAAAAATCAAGTGTTGATTGATCATTCAAAAAATGGAAAGTATACATTTGAGTTAGAACATAAAGAGTATCCACAATTTAAAAAAAGTATCGAAGGCTCTATTGAATATTCCAATATTTTGCCAATAATCACATTAACTCCTTCAAGTAAGCTATCTAATGAGGATGTCATTGTGAAAGCAATCCGTAATGTATCTAAATTAGAAATAGGATATATAGATGTGGATCTCAATGGTATTAAAACGCGCTATGCGCTCAATGAAACGATTCGTTTACCGGCCATACATAATCAGGATGTCATCTATTGTGTGAGTGCGTATGCCAAAGATATATATGGACATGAGGTAAGTGATCAAATTTATGTTCAAATCGATAAAAAAGCCCCTTCAAGTCAGTTGTTTATGAATAATGAAAGGGTTGTGGATCGCATGAATGTAAAGAAACGCCCCAGCCTAGAATACAAGTATGATGCTTCAAATGCGTATATGCGGGTGGAATACTATTTAAATGATACTTTCATGGATATGGATTTTGAGAAAGTCTTTAATCGTATGGTCAAAGATGATGTATTAAAAATTGTGACATATACAAATGATGTGCTGATGAACCTAGAAAAGAAAGAATATGAATTTGTATTTAGTCCCGATAAAGAGATTGAAATGGTTTCAAAAAGTGAACAAGTTCTAGAAAAAGATGAAGTGGTTGAATTTGAACGTGTCTGGGTTGTAAATGACGATAATGAAGTGGTCTTAAAAAAGAATAAGAAACATATTCAAAAGGTTTCTAAGCCCAAAATTCACTATACGCGTAAAAAGAATAAGGTACAAATATGGTCTGAAGATAAGATCGAGTATGTTTTAGTCAATGGTAAGCGTGTACAGATTGAAAAAGATGTGATGGGACATGATTTTGTCGAGATTTCATTAAAAAAGAAAAAGACCTCAATTGAGGTAAAGACAAAGCATCGCAAAGTATTAAAAAAAGAAGAAATCAAAAGGTCAGCTGTGAGAATCACCTCTATACAGAAAATAAGAATGTGGCTCAAACAAATCTTTAAATTATGATCAAACTATGGCTATACACAGACAAATCCTGCCACTACTTTGACTTGAACTGTGCAAAGTCATTTTCAAAGTACTTCTTTGAAAAAAGAAGGAATGGTGTGTGTATTGTATGGAACCAATCTAAAAAAATATTGAGATATGGCGAATCGTGTATTCTAGATGAAGTTTTATTTTATTTAGAAGAAATAGAAAGTACAATGTGCCATTTTCCAATTTCTAAAAAGATAAAGGTTGGAAGAAGTGAAGCATGTGATATTCAATTATGTACGAACGGAGTGTCTAGGTATCATTTTCAAATTGAAGAAGGCGTGTTACAGGATTTTGATAGTTTAAACGGTACGTATGTCAATTCGAAACGAGTTAAAAGATGCAGCCTTTGTATGCAGGATGAGATTGTGTTTGCGAACATTCGCATGATTTATTTTAAAGATTATGTACTTTTGGATATGGTCAACAATCCTTATAGTAATGTAGAGCTAGATCGTAAAAATACAACATATTATCCGTACTGTTTAAATATTGAAATGCCAAAGGTTCAAAAATTTGATATTCAGATGCCACAAATTATGCGTACAGTTCAAAAACAAAGTCTATTTAGTGCGATAGGACCGAGTTGTATGATCGCAAGTTCTGGTTTTGTCTCCTCCATTTTGATTGGATATCTTCAAAAACAAAGAATAGAATCACTCTTCACAAGTATGATCAGCTCTTTGACAATGGCATTTACTTTTATGGTGTATGGCCTTTACAACCGGAATTATCAATACAAATTAAGTGTAAAAGAGAGCAAAAAAAGTATCGATATGTATAATGCCTACATAGAGAAGATGTATGAAAAGGGTGTTATATCTAAAGGTACATTTAAAAAACAGATGGATGAATATATTACTAAATATATCGATACATACCAACACGAAAACAGAGATGTGATTTATGTAGGGTGTGCATACAATGCATGGTGCAAAATAAGTTATCGTGAAGTTTCGTATGAATATGCACTTGATGAGTTGATGCAAAAAAGAGAACAGTTAATCTCAAACTTAAATCAATTTGTACAATTTCCTATATTTTTAAGACAAGGCGAAGCTTGTTGGATTCAAGGAGATGTGAAGGCAAGTGTTATTTTATTTGAAAATTATTTGTGGTATTCCAAACAAAAACGTAAATGGGTATGGCTTCAGGAGTTTGATGGAATGAAACAAATTCTTTTAAATCCCTATTGTGCTATTTGTGAAAAAATCGATGCCGATACAATAGTCGTTGATATAGAAGGAAAATATCTTCCTAAGTCGTATTATTGTTTGATTTATGTGGGAAACCAAAAACCATCTTTCCATTATGACTACCAAATTGAAACAATTGCGATAACAGAATTAGGCTTGGATCGAAAACGATTTGTATTGCGGAATGAAGATTCAAATTTCTATGATCAACTAATCAAAATAGGTCCTGTTCGAAAATCTGAGTATGTAATGAAAGTTCCAGTAGGTATTGATGAGTCCCAACAAATTGTTGTTATGGATTTTCAAGAGTATGGGCCTCATGGCTTAGTTGCAGGAATGACAGGTTTTGGCAAGAGTGAATTTATTAGTTTTCTTTTGATGATGCTGATATGGCATAATACACCTCAACAATTTCAATATGTATTGATTGATTTTAAGGGCGGTGCTTTTGGACAACCCTTTTATGAATTTGCGCATTGTGCAGGAATTGTGACCAATTTAGATGCACAATCTATGGAACGTTTTTTTCAGAGCATGAATTATGAATTGGAGAAAAGACAGCGCTTGTTCTTAAAAGAAAAAGTATCGGATATTCATTCCTACAATAAGATCTGTACAATGTCACATTTATGGATCTTTGTGGATGAATTTGCCCAATTGAAAATGCGATTTCCACAATTTATGTCACAACTGCAGGAAATTGCACGAATTGGAAGATCACTAGGCATCCATTTGGTTTTAAGCACACAAAAACCTTCTGGCATCATTGATGATCAAGTTTGGTCCAATACAACTTGGCGGGCTTGTTTTCATGTGAGTAGTGTACAAGATAGTCGGGAAATACTTCAAAATGAAATGGCGTATCATTTAAAAAATCCAGGAGATATGATTCTTCAGCACCAACAAAAGAATCAATCTTGTCGAAGTTTTTATTTACAAAGTTCAATAGATGAAATATGTTGGCGTGAAATCAATGAGAAAAAAGAAGTACTGCATTCAAAACATCATGCGGGTAAGCGTGTCATGGATGTATTAAAGGATCAAATTCATGATTTAAAGGAAGCAAGAGAATGGGTGTTGTTGCCTAAAGATATTCCTGAATATGTATTTGGTGTGTTAGATCTTCCTTTTGAACAAAGACAATGTGAAATTGAATTTATGTCAATACAGTTGTTTTATACAAAAAGTCTAGATATTGTATATCGTTTGATCAAATATTTTGAAAATGAAACGATCTATGTCTATGGAACAAATATGTTGGATTCCTATGTAGATTTTAGTTTCTTTCAATCTCGCTATTTTTCAAAGATTCATGAAGGTGTTTGTATCATTTTCGAAGATGAGAATTTGGATCTTTCTGAATTGGATGAACATGTAATTTCGTTTGTGGTTACGAATAATGAAACCACAAATTTGAAATGGATCTTAAATAAGTATGTATTTGATATAGAGAGTTTAGATGATAAACGGATATTCTTTGACACCTACCATCTGCCTTCGTATCTAAATATGACGCTGTATCACAATGCATATGTTGAAATTTTATATCGAAAGATAAAAGAAACAGATCTTAAAACAAGAGCTACAAAATCGATGATATTTAATAAGGATAAAAATTGTATTGGTTTTGAATGTAAAGGCGATCGACCGGTTTTTATGGATGAAACAAAAAAGTTATTCATTTTATATATGCATACGGATTATGTGCATGTAGTAAATTGTATATGTGAGAGTTTAGCACATTTAAAAATTACGAGTGATTGGCATCAAGAGAGTGATGTATATGTCGTGTGTGTAGATGTGAGTTTATTGAATGAGGATGCATTTCAAAAGAAACTATACAATGCTCAAATTGTATGGGTTGGTTATGGTTTAAAAGAATATGGATATATGTTAAAGCGAAAGCTTCCATATGAACATTTTGATTGTGTCTTTTTTAAAGATCAAAATGAAGGGGTTGGTATTTGTGAATGAGGTTGGTATATATTTGTCACTTGATCTAAGAATGGTATATGTATCTCAATTGTATGTTGTAAAAATGTTTTTGAATGAGTTTTTAGGTTATGAAATACAGTATGTGTTTAATGTGACAGGAAATTATTTTTTAGATTTAAATAAAACGTTTCAAGAAAATCAAATCGCTTATGGCGATATCTTAATCTACGGGAGGTAAAAATGAAAATATCAGTGGATTATTCCGAAGTATATCAGGCAAGTGTCTATGTGAAAAACAAAGCGGATAGCTATAATGATCTAATTCAGAATCTTTATAAAAAAGTGGAGCAGATGCAAAGTATCTGGCAGGGGGTGGATCATTTAGCTTTTCAAAATCAGCTAGAAGAATTTAGACCTTCATTAAATGAAATGTATCAAGTAATTCTAGAATACAGCAATGTATTGAAGCAGACAGCTTCGGTTTACGAACAGCTTCAACAAGATCGTGTTGCACAAGCTAGATTGTTGTTGTAGAAGGAGAAAAGTATGGTACAAATTCAAATATCAAGTGAAGATGTAATGGCATATTCTAAGCAGGTGGATACGTATGCCAATGAGATTCGAACTGTATTTAACGAAATTGAATCCAGAATGTATTATGTGGAATCTATTTGGCAATCTCCAGCTTCGAAATACTTTATGGAACAATTTCAAACGTTGAATCCAGCAATGATGTCGTATTTAGATACGTTAGCACGCTTTTCTACGTATTTACATCAAACCGCAAATCTATATCAGGAAAACGAACAATCTTTGATGCGTTATGAATGAGATAAATTTCTACAATGCCTTGTCTAGTGATTTAAATGCGTTGTTAAATCAGACAAAAAATATTGTATCGAATGAAGAGTTTGTCTATGTGAATCAAAAGGTCAGTCGAATTCAATATTTAATTCAAATTCAGATGCAGGGGATTATGAATCGTGAACGGCGATAGTATAGCTTGTCAAAATCTAAGTCTTGAATATAAGGCGCTCGCTTCTAGGCCTCTATCTTCAAAAGATCCGACAATTAATGAAAGGCAATATCGCATCGCAAAAGAAATAATGGATATTGCGAATTATTTATCGAAGAGCGCATCTTTAATTGAGTCTTGCGAGCACAAACAAAGTGCTTGGAAACCTGGAAAGGTGAATTTGATCAAGTATACAAACTTGAATTTAGTTTCACAATTGACAAAACAGAGTCGCTATTCGTATGGTTCGATTCGTTATACAAAGTCATTTAAAGAATGGAATAAAAATTACACAAAGCCTTATTTCCATGTAGGGGCCAATGCCACACTTCTTGATGGAGAAATTAAATCGAGTATCAGTGCAAGAATATGGAAGAACAAGAAATTTGATCCGCGTATAGTATTAAATGCAGAGTCAAGTCTAGCGTTATTATCTTCTACAGTAAATGCGCGTATTGGAAATTCAAAAGTCTATGCGAGCGCTCGAGCAACAGGGCAAGTTGGTGTTGCGTATGCGACTTGTAAAGCTGCTTTTTCTAGGAAAGAACAGTCGTTTGAAGCTGGAGTGGGTGTTGCAGCCTTACGAGGCGAAACACGTTGTGTATTGAACATTCTTGGGGCGAAAGTCACTTTAACAGCACAAGGAAGTGTAGGTAGTGCAGAGGCCAATTTCTCTTATCATTTTTCTAGCAGGGAGTGGGAAATCGGCTCAAAACTTGGCTTTATTGCGGGACTGGGCTTTAAAATCAACGTAAGTTATTAGAAAGGAGTCGGCATGAAAGATTTATTACCGATTGGCAGTGTTGTCACTTTAAAAGAGGGGACAAAGAAGTTAATGATCATGGGGCGTCTTCAACAAAATATGAAGACAAAAAAACTCTATGATTATGCGGGATGTTTATGGCCAGAAGGCTATATGGATAAGGAGCATTGTTACGTATTTGATCATGAGGATATAGATTGTTTATTTTACATAGGGTTACAGGATATAGAAGAATTTAATTTTCGATTTGAACTGGATGAAATGATGAAAAAAATGGGCCACTAGACTATTGTCTAATGGCCTTTTATTTAGTCGTCTAATTCAGATAAATCTGGTCTAGAAACTAGATATTCAGGATTGTTTGCCTTTAAATTATTGAATACATCTTGATCGTGTACTTCAAAATTATATTTCTTTAAATAATAAACAAGACAAGCTTTTGTGACGTCATCATCACTGCTCAATGTTGTATATACATCATCTTTAATGTCTTTATATGTATTAGATACTAATACGGCAACATATGCATATGTTGTTCCACTGCTTTCGTTTGTGAAGACTTCGTCAATGACTCCGGCTTTTTTTGTCTTTGACAATGTATTGATCAAACGAGTTGATAAATCCGTTGTCTTTGTCGTTACCAATGTTTCTTTTCCAGAATATTTTGCAGAATCAACCATGTATTGTTGAGCTACTTCTTCTGGATCTGTTCCGTTCTTTAATGCCTTCAAAGCTTTTTTAGCAGTTGCCTTATTCTCACATTGAATGATACGAGCTTTACTTGGTTTATATGTTTTTTGGATGTCTTTCTTTGCGTCTGTGAAGTATTTTTCGGTTAATTCACTTGCTTGTAAACTTGGGATTAGAACTTTATTCATATATTGTGTGCTGTTTTTATATCCCAATGATTGAATTTGTTCATCAAAGTTTTCCATGTTTTCTTTGTAGTTGTTAACTTGTTCTTGTGCTTTTTCCTTCATTTCCTTTGTAACTTTGACTTCTTGTTTGTAGATAGCCTGTTTTACAAGTTCCATTGTAAGATCTGTACCAGTAGATATTTTTAACAAATCATATTCATCACCCTTAGTGTATTTTGTGTCACCAATAGTCATAATTGTTTCATCTTTATCCTTAATAGTTGCGGTTGCTCCAGAGCATCCTGTCAACATCATGGCAGCACATACGAATAATATAGGTGTCTTTTTCATTATTGATCACCTCCATAAGTTGTTTTTACATAGCTGTCGAATTTTTTCTTTGTGTCTTTATCGTTGAATTTAATATCTAATTTTTTTGCATACGAATCTAAAATCTTGTATGAAAGAGAAGAATCGCTGTTTAAGATGGCATACAATGCTTGGTTTGAAACGGTGTCACTTTTTGCGTTAAAAATCTTCTTTGAATTTGTTTCTTTTACATATACCTTATATAAGCTTGTTCCACTTGAACTTGTAACTGTGATCCAGTCACTTGTTTCACCTTTTTTAAGGCCGATTGCAGCTGTCACTACATCAGCAGGAACAGTTGATGTTGAATTTGAGCCTGAACTTGTTGAGTTTGAATCTACATATCCTGCAAATCCATTTTTATTAGCGGTATTTGAATCTTCAGAGAAGGCTTTAGCGACATCCGCAAAGCTTTCTTTTTCTAAAGCCTTATCAATATTACTTTTCTTTTTAGTTTCTGTTTCTGTTAGATTATCGGCATCACTAACATCCATTTTAATAATGGATACGGTTCTTGGGCTTTTATCTTCCCAAGCTTTTTTCACTTCATCAAAATGTTTAGTGATATATTTTTTATTCATTTCTTTTTCTTTTACACTTGTTAAGCAATAATCATTAAGTTCTTCATAGGATGCATAACCATATTTGGCAAGCTCTGTTGTTAGTGTAGATTCATAGTCATCACTTTGACTAGATGCGTTAGATTTAATATTAGACTCTAATGTGCTTGCCTGTTTCTTTAAATCTTTTGTAGTTTTGATAGATTGATCGATAACGGCATTTTTATACATATTGTAGATAGTAGAGCCATCATAAGGTGTGGATTCATCATATAAATCATCAGCGGTAATGTCATCCTTATTAATAGAAGCAATAACTTGTTCATTGTTGGTTGTTTTTGCGGAAACATTATCTTTATTGGTGTCGTAGATGAAGTAGCCAATAAAACCAATAATGATGATGGCAATAAGTACAACAAACCAGTTATTTCGTAAAATATCAGTCATAATTAACCTCCTTGAGAATGTCTTTTCAATTATACGAGATATCTTTTTAAATTGCAATGAAGGCTCGAGATGTATTAATTGAGATTTTAATAATTATTTGGTATTATATTGCAGTGAAAAGAGGTAGAAGGTATGGCAGATTTGGTCATTAAGGATCTTCATGTATCCGTGGAGAATAAAGAAATTTTAAAAGGGTTGAGCTTAACTGTAAAATCAGGTGAGCGTCATGCTCTAATGGGACCTAATGGAAATGGTAAGTCTACATTGCTTGCAGCCATTATGGGTAATCCAAAATATACAGTTACATCTGGTTCGATTACATTAGATGGAAAGGATGTACTACAAATGTCAGTCGATGAAAGAAGTAAGGCAGGACTTTTCTTGGGTATGCAATATCCTAGTGTTGTTTCTGGTGTTACAAACTCTGACTTTTTAAGAAGTGCAATCAATGCGCGTTTAGAAAAACCAATCTCATTATTTAAATTTATCAAAGAAATGGATAAAGCTATTGAACAATTAGAAATGAAACCAGACTTGGCTCATCGTTTCTTAAATGATGGTTTTAGTGGTGGTGAAAAGAAACGTAATGAAATCGTTCAAATGATGATGTTAAAACCGGCAATTGCGATGTTGGATGAAATTGACTCTGGACTTGATGTCGATGCATTGCGTATTGTTTCTGATGCCATCAACCAATGTCAGCAAAAAACAGATCTTGGTTTATTGATCGTATCTCACTATGCACGTTTCTATGAATATTTACAGCCAACACATGCTCACGTATTAATGGATGGACAAATTGTTGTATCTGGTGATGCAAGTTTAGTTGAAAAAGTTGACCAGGATGGATATGAATGGATTGAAAAAGAGTACCACGTAACCGCAAATAAAGAAGAAGATAAACAACCTATTTCTTTAGGTTCTTGTGGAGCTAAAAAATATGCTTAATCGCAAGGAAGTACACAATAGCGAAACTTTAAACATTCAAATTGATCGTCATGATCAAAAATCATATTTAATTGAATTGAGTAAAGATTGTACAAAATTTGATTTGAATGTGGAGTGTTTAGAAAATTCTTTTTCAAAATTCTTTATTTTAAACCATGCTGAAAGTGCGTGCGAATTAAACATTAATATGGTACTTAAACAAGATGCCAACTGCCAAATGGGTGTCTTGGATCTAGAAAAAAGCCCGTTGAAATGGAATCACTATGTGGATCTAAAAGAGCAGGGGGCTGAATATGAAATTTTAAGTGGTCAATTATGTCAGGAACACATCGAAAAAGTATGCGATATGGAAGTAAGACATAATGCGCCTCATACAAATGGTCAAATGAAAAACTTTGCCGTTTTATTTGATCATGGACAATATCAAATGGTTGCCAATGGAAATATCAAAAAAGGATGTTTCGATGCTCAGTCTCATCAGGCAACGCGTGTATTAACTTTGGGTCAGGGACATAAGACAAAAGTTATTCCACTGTTATTAATTGATGAAAATGATGTAAAGGCAAGCCACGCTCTAACAATTGGACAGCCAGATGCTGATCAGCTATATTATCTACAGTCTCGTGGATTGAGCACAAAACAAGCTGTTGGATTGTTAAGCGTTGGTTATTTCTTGCCAGTTATTGATTTAGTAGAAGATGAAGAATTGAAAGATAGTCTTCGTCAAGAAATGGAAAGTAAGGTTGGATTATATGGACATCAGTAAAATTCGTAAAGATTTTCCGATTTTAACGCGTAAGATGTCTGATAAACCTCTAGTGTATTTAGATAATGGGGCTACGACATTAAAGCCTCAACCCGTGATTGATGCCGTAGTGAATTATTATACATACCTTGGTGCTAATGCTCACCGTGGTGATTATGAAATGAGTGCACAGGTCGATGCGGCTTTTGAAGGGGCTCGTGTTCGTACTCAAAAATTCTTAAATGCGAAACACAAAGAAGAAATCGTTTTTACTTCAGGCTCGAGTGAAGGTTTGAATCTTGTAGCTATGATGGTTACAGAACAGCTTTTACATGAAGGTGATATCATTTTAAGTGACGAAAGTGAACATGCCTCAAGTATCTTGCCTTGGATGCAAGCGGGAAAGAAAAAAGGGACTAAAATCGATTACATTCCTTTGGATGAAGAGGGTAAGATCACAGTTGAAAACTTTAAACGTGTCTTAACTGATCAAGTTAAAGTTGTTGCGATGGCGATGGTTTCTAATGTTTTGGGTTTTGTGGCTCCCGTTAAGGAAATCGCCAAGATCTGTCATGAACGAGGCATTTTGTTAGTGATTGATGGAGCGCAGAGTACTCCTCATTTAAATATTGATGTGCAGGATTTAGATTGTGATTTCTATGCGTTTAGTGCTCACAAGATGTGTGGTCCTACAGGCGTAGGTGCTTTATATGGCAAGAAAAAATGGTTGGATCAACTAGAACCAATTTTCTATGGTGGTGAAAGTAATGCGCGCTTTGACAAGTCTTGTTCATTAACTTTAAGGGAAACGCCATTAAAGTTTGAATCTGGAACACAACCAATTGAAGGTGTAATTGGTATGGCAGCTGCCATGGATTATTTGGATGCGATTGGAAAAGAGAATATTCATGCGCATGAAGTAGAATTAAAGGAATATTTCTTAAAAAAAGCAGAAGCTTTAGGGAATATTGTTGTATATAACGAAAATGCGAAGAGTGGAATTGTGACATTTAATGTGAAGGATAAAGATCAAATGATTTTTGCACAAGATGTCGCTAGCTATTTAAATACATTTGGCATTGCCGTTCGTTCAGGACAGCATTGTGCTAAATTACTTCCGGAAGTGTTGAAGACTCCGGGTACTTGTCGTGCAAGTTTCTATTTGTACAACACAAAAGAAGAAGTCGATCAATTGATTGATGCTTTGAAGAATGCGACAGTGGAAAACTGTGTCAGCATTTTCTTTTAGGAAGGAAGCTTAATTATGTCAAATATTGATCCAATGTTGATGCGCCAGATTATTATGGATCATTATGACTATCCTCGTAATAAAGAATTGACAAAAGACAATGGTTACATGTCACGTCATATGGCGAGTGATTCTTGTATTGATGATATTACGGTGCAGACAAAAATTTCAGATGGAAAAATTGATGATATTCGTTTTGATGGGGTTGCCTGTACAATTTCAACAGCTTCGACTTCAATTATGTCTGAACTATTAATAGGAAAGACAACAGAAGAAGCAAAAGAAATTATGGACAATTATTTCAAAATGATTGATCAAAAAGAATATGATGAAGATGTTTTAGATGAGGCCATAGCGTTTCAAAATGTTGGAAAACAAGCCAATCGTATCAATTGTGCCACAATTGGATGGAAGGCTATGCGTGAAATGATTAAGGAAAGTGAGGATGGAAAAGATGAGTAACGAAAAAGATATCACACTTTCTAGTGAATATGAATATGGTTTTCATGATGAAGATGTCAGTGTTTATAAAACCCAAAAGGGATTGAATGAAGAAACAGTTCGTACGATCTCTAAAATCAAAAATGAGCCTGAATGGATGTTGCAGCTAAGACTTGATGCATACCATTCTTTTGAAAAGCAACAAAATCCAAATTGGGGTCCAGATTTAAGTGAAATCAACTTTGATGACTATACATACTACATCAAACCAAGTGATAAGCAGGAAAAGTCATGGGATGAAGTTCCAGATACGATTCGTAATACGTTTGATAAGCTAGGAATTCCGGAAGCGGAACAAAAATTCTTGGCCGGTGTATCTACACAATATGAGAGTGAAGTTGTATATCACAATATGTTAGAGGAAGTGGAAGAGAAGGGTGTTATCTTCTTGGATACGGATTCTGCATTAAAGGCATGTCCAGATTTATTAAAGGAATATTTTGGTAAACTTGTTCCTTATACAGACAATAAATATGCAGCTTTAAATACAGCAGTATGGTCTGGTGGATCCTTTATTTATGTACCGAAGGGTGTGAGGCTGGAAAAACCACTTCAATCCTATTTCCGTATCAACTCCATGCAGATGGGACAGTTTGAAAGAACGTTGATCATTGTAGATGAGGGTGCTGATGTACATTATGTAGAAGGATGTACTGCGCCAACGTATTCAAAAGATTCTTTACATGCGGCAGTTGTAGAAATTTATGTACATAGGAATGCGAAGTGTCGTTATTCAACGGTACAAAACTGGTCAAGCAATATCTTGAACTTAGTGACTAAGCGTGCAAAAGTATTTGAAAATGGACACATGGAATGGATTGATGGAAATGTTGGTTCCCATGTAAATATGAAGTATCCAGCTTGTATTTTGGCTGAGCCATACGCAAAGGGAACAACGATTTCGATTGCGGTAGCCGGTGAAAACCAGATTCAGGATGCAGGAAGTAAAATGATTCATTTAGCTCCTCATACTTCTAGTACAATTATTTCTAAATCTATTGCACGTAATGGTGGTGAAGTAAACTATCGTGGTTGGGTAACACATTCTAAAAATGCAGCATATGCCAAGAGTAAAGTAGAATGTGATACTCTGATTTTAGATAAGAAATCACGTAGTGACACAGTTCCGATGAATGTATCTTATAATGATACGTCTCAAATTGAACATGAGGCGACAGTTTCAAACATTAGTGAAGAACAATTGTTCTATTTAATGTCTCGTGGTTTAACTCGTTCTCAAGCTACGGAAATGATCGTTATGGGATTCTTAGAACCATTTACGCGTGAACTTCCAATGGAATATGCGGTTGAATTGAATCAAATGTTGAAACTGGATATGAGTGATAGCATTGGATAAGCGAAAGTTGTGCATTCAAAGGCGTAGTTCATTATCAAATTCAAAAAGATTTGAAAAGGAAAAGGCAATCACTAATTGTGTTTTGCCTTTTTTAAAAGGAAAAATAGGAACATATATTCCAATTCGAAATGAAGTGGATGTATATGCAAAGTTTCGTGATGAATTTGATTTATATATACCTAAGACGTTAGATGATACTACGATTGCCTTTTATTCGGATTACGAAGAAAAAAGTAAGGGGCCATTTTCAACAATTGAACCCATTGGGATCCATGAGGTAAAAGATTTAGATGTGATTCTAGTACCGCTCGTTGGATTCTTTGGTACGTATCGAATGGGGTATGGAAAAGGCTATTATGATCGGTATTTAAGTAAAAGTTCTGCATTGAAGATTGGGGTAGCATTTGATGTGCAGGAAATGGAATTTGATGTAAAACCAACCGATGTAAAGTTAGATATGATCATTACAGAATCGAGGATATTACGATGAAGATATTATTTTTTGGGGATAGTAATACGTGGGGCTATGATACCAAAAATGCGTCTAGACAACCAAATCGTTTTACGCAGCTTGTTAAAAAGGTATTTAGTGAACATGAAATTATTGAGGAAGGCTTATGTGGTCGAACATTGTGCTTGGATGATCCGTATGATGCAGATCGTAATGGAGCTAAAATGATTTCGATGGTTTTAAAAACGCATGCTCCCATTGATGTTGTGTTTATTATGTTGGGAACGAATGATGCGAAGCGTCAATTTTCAACGAATTCCATTTCTTTAGAGAAAGGGATTCGTACTTTGATGTATAGAGCTTTAAATCCGGAAAACTATCGTGATGGATCTAAACTACCTAAATTTTTTGTGGTGTGTCCACCTAAAATGAATGTGGATGGCTTAAAGAATGAAAGAACAGTTAGTAATTTTGGTCAAGCTGGATTTGATATCTTAGCGAATACAAAGCCATACTTAGAAAAAGGTTGTTCTGGTTTGAATGTAGAAGTGATTGATACGAGTGCTGTAGCTGGAAGTCTGGATGGAATCCATATGGATGAGAAGGGTCATAAACTTGTGGCGGATGCCTTGATATCTATGATTAAAGAATTATAAGAAGGGAGATCATCAATGAGTGCTTATACAAATGGTTTAGCGTTATGGAAGCATTTTGAAGAAAAACAGGGTGCAATTATTAATTGTTTAAAGGCCGAACAATATGAGGAATTAAACGAATTGATTCAAGAATTGGATGAAGAGGTAATGGAAATTAGTGGTGCCCATTTCTTTGTCGAAAGCTTTTATGATTCTTTTGAGATGACCTTTGACACAGGTCCAAATAAGACAACGCAATATTTGTGTCAGATGCTTTGTGACATTGCACCTAAGAGTGTGAAACAAAAGTGGATCATGAATGCGACTTTACCGCCTATGTCGCAAAAGGCGATTCAGGCCATGGTTCAAATCAAAAATGAGGAATATACTTTAGCAGATTTTCATGTATTCTATCAAATTGAAAATGATATGTTGGATTGTAAAGTATATTGTCCTGGATTTAATTTAATTGGTAATCCGGAAAATAAAAAAGAAATGAGTATGTATCTTATGGAGCTTGCGATTGGCCAGCTTGCGTATGAGGCATATATTTGTCGTGTTGATTTTATCGATACGCCAGACTCAGATATGAAGTTCTGTCAAATGATTGATTTTTATGAAGTGATTATGGCTCTTGTTGAGAAGAATCATTGGAAAGTGTATGATAAGCCAATTGATATTTATTCGGTATATCAGCCAATTCAGGATTTTGCGCACGATGCCTTAAGAAAAGATATGAAGCTTATTTTTACTACGCATCCTTTATTGGTGGAACAAACGATTGAGGAAAAGGAAGAAGTGCTTGCAGATCTATCGAGTAAAGATGGTGAGTTTGGCTATGTGTATTATTCGAATCCTTTCCATAATAAAGAAGATGCTTTGTATCGTCAGAAATTATCGAAACAATTGGATGAAACTATTTCTAAGGTGCATGCAGGTAAAGTGGTTGGGGGAGCTATTGGTAAGAGCTTTTCCTATATTGACTGGATTGTGTATGATAAAGACGTATTTATGAAGGTGTTTAATCAATTAAAAAAACAGCTCGATGCGAGTGTCGAACTGTATTATCAAAAATTTTAATGACTTTGAATGTCAGCGCAAGCGTTAAGCAGGCGCTGTCTTTTCATTCCTGTGATTTCTTTTTCGGGATTTTCTAAGAAACGAGCTAATACGTCAGCGTCTTTTAAGGCTTCACAAAGTGGTGAGTCAAAAGATTCTTTTTTGGAATGTTGACGAATCGCATAAGTAATATCATCTATTTCTGTAGTTTTAAATAAGCCACTTTCTTTTAAGTACTTATAGGCGTGAAGACTTGATAATTTAGCATGTTGAGAATGTGGGCAGTTATCAATAAATTGAGCGTAGTCATGAAATAGAGCAGCTACTTTAGCTCGTTCTAGATTTGTGCCTCTTGCCATGGCAATAAATGTAATGGAAAGGTCCACACTAGCTGTATGGGTAAGGGCGGATACTTTTAAATCTTCATTATAAATTTTGGCATATTGAGAATATACATATTCTTTTACTTTTTCATATCGCTCTAACATAAAATCCCTCTCTTTCATGAAAAAAGCGCACATTGTGCGCTTGATTCGAACAAATTTCTACGCAGCTGTATCTACAACTGTGACATTGTTAGCCTGTTGTCCACGATTGCTTTCAACAACGTCATAAGTAACAGTTTGTCCTTCTTCTAAAGTTTTAAATCCTTCAGAATTAATTGATGAGTAGTGTACGAATACATCTTTTCCATCTTCACTGGTAATGAATCCATAACCCTTTTCAGCGTTAAACCATTTTACTTTACCTGTGCTCATGCCTATACCTCCTGGACTAAGCCAATATCCTTTGACCGTTAAAATAGAAAGTATTTGCATACAATAGCATTTATCACAATCAGAATACGAGTCTAATCCTTAACTGCTTTCATTTTAGCATTTTCTAACAACATTGTCATTAAAAAAACTATTTTTATATAGTTATTATGTTATATTTTGATTATAATGAATATATAAAGGAGGGCATTTGTTTTATGCTTATTCAAGATGATGCGTTACGTAGTGTAATTGCGCGTACTTTGCGTGTTAAAGAAGAAGAACTAAACGAAAATTTGATGAAGGAATTGATCCATTTAGAAGTACAAGATCATGAAATAGAGAATCTAGAAGGTTTGCAGTATGCGGAAAATCTAGAAACTTTAAATGCGAGCAATAATAAGTTGCAGACATTGGATCCAATCAAAGATTTACATAATTTAGTTTGTTTAAATGTTTCTCGAAACCAATTAAGAGATTTGCAGGCTTTACATGGTTTTAGACAACTAAAAAAATTAAATATCTCAAGAAACAATTTATATACAATGGATATTTCAAGTATTGCTGCTATGATTGATTTGGAAGTATTGAATCTTTCCAAGGCGAAAGTTGATAGTTTGATTTATTTAGAGCACTGTAAGAAGTTAGAAGAGGTTCATATCAATACTGAAAATGGTCCTTTTAGTTATGCCATCTTAGGGGTGCTTAAAAAATTAAAGAAATTGGATATGGGTGGTATGCGTTTATTCAATATTGAAGATTTAACATATCTTTCTAATGTTGAAGAATTGGATTTAAACACAAACTTAATGTCGGATCTAAGTCCATTGTTGTCAATGAAAAATTTAAAGAAATTGAATGTATCTAACTGTCCATATTTAAAGGATTATTCTATGCTCAAGGAATTTTCAAATCTTAAATCTTTGAATATTTCTTATAATGAACCAGAACACTTTACATTCTTGAAGGAATTAAATCATTTAGAATCTTTGTCTATGGAGCAGACTGGATTTAAGGACATGTCTTTATTGAATAACTTGGGTGATTTAAAAGAATTGAATGTTTCAAAAAACCGCTTGAAGAGTTTAGAAAAATTCGCAAATGTTGAGCATTTGGAAAGTGTAGATGCGAAGTTCTGTCAATTAACAGAGATCAATTTTTTAAAGAATGCGAATCAATTGAAGCATTTAAATTTATTCACAAACCGCATCAAGGATATACGTATTTTAAAGGATGCCAAAGACATGGTGTATTTGAATGTGGGTCGTAATAATATTAAGGATATTACTTGTTTAAAGGATATGAAACAATTGGAAATCATTTCTTTGGAAAACAATAATGTTAAAGATTTGACACCATTAAAAGAATTAACAAACCTTTGCGATGTGGATCTATACAACAATGTCATTGAGGATTTAACACCATTAGAACATTTAGAGTTTATTTCTTATTTGCGTTTGGATCACAATGCGATTACAGATTTAACTCCATTATCTAAACTTAAATATTTACGTTCACTAACTTTGAAGGCAAACTACATTACAGATGTAACTCCATTAAAAGATCTAGAATTATTAGAAGCTTTACGTTTGGATGATAATCCAATCCAGGATACAAGCGTACTTGAGAGTATGGAGTTCTACGAAAAATTTACGAACTAACATAAAGCCCCTTGTTTAAAGGGGCTTTTACTAAATATATAGCACAGTACTTGACAATCTAAGGTAGTGTGCATATCATAATAGTGAATGAGGTGATATTATGAAGCCTAGAGCGGTCATTTATTGTTCTAAGCATGGCTCGACAAAAGAATATGCGCAGTGTTTAGGTAAAAAAAAGAATCTTCCTGTGATTACGATTGACCATATTTCGGGATACTCTTTCCAAAATATTCCAGTGTATTTTTGTGGTTGGATTCGTAATGGAAAAATCATGGGGTTGAATAAAGCTTCGAAATTATTTATGTGTGTTCAAGTAATTGGTGTGGGTGCCATTGAATATAATGAGGCGTATGAATTGAAGTTAAAATACAAGAATGGGATTGTGAATCCAAATTTTAAGTATGTACAGTCGATTCGTAATCTTTCATTGACAACTTTGGAAAAGATGTATGTAGATGTGTTTCAGCCATCATTAATGGGAAAGAACAGGGGTGAAACGCATGAATACTCAATTTAAAAAAGGTGTTTTAGAGTTGATTGTATTAAAGGCTATTGTATCGGATGATCTATATGGGTATCAGCTTGTGTCTCGTATCAACGAGGTGATTCAAGTAAATGAAGGTACGATTTATCCTTTGTTGAAGCGATTGTCGAACGATCGTTTGTTGGAGTCTTATTTAAAAGAATCTACAGAGGGTCCTCCAAGAAAGTATTATCATATCACAAATTTAGGACTTGAAAGATATGATGCATTATTATCGGAGTGGACGGATTTTTCAGATAATGTAAATGCATATTTGAAAGGAGTGGAGTAGAGTGTTAAAAAAGGAATTTTTGGATGTTTTAAATCAAAAGTTATCGTTGATTAGCGATAAAGAAAGAGAAGACATCCTATTAGAATATGGAACATACATTGATGACAAAATTGCCAGTGGTGTTGCTGAAGAAGAGGCGGTTGCTGGTTTTGGCGATGTGGATGAGTTGGTAAAAGAAATTTTAGATGCTTATAAGATCAATACGGATTCGATGGATCCATTTTCAAATCGTGCAGATAAAACGATTGATAAGGTGTATGTGAAGGTAGAGGAATTATTTTCTAAGCTAGGTAATTTTTCGATGAATGAAATTTTTCACATTTTATTTGATGCGATTGTTTTAGTGTTGATTATGTTGATTGGAAAAGTCATTGTGGTTGATATATTATGCCAATTCTTATTGTCGATGATTTTTTCGTTCTTTGTCGGATTCTATATGATCACAGATTTTATGCTGAGTCTATGTCGTATCCTATATTTATGTTTAGCCATTTATTTCTTTGTGAAAGTTATGGCTAAAAGAGTGGAGCGTTATCGTTTGCATGCGCATAATGTCGGTGTGATGGATGATATCAAAGATACTTGGAATGATAATATTAAATCGAGTGATTTGCCTCCAACGCCTGAGCGTCCTTTGTATCATGAAAGAAAGCCAAGACATCTTGAATCCGATGTCTTAAAGGTGATCTTAGTCTTGGCTATGATACCTGTAGCTTGTGTTTTGATTGGCAGTGGTATTGGTTTAGTGGTGTTAATTTATGTCAGTGCTATGTATGCCACAACAAGCGCTGGGTTATATTGTATGGATATTGCCTTTGTGTTAGGAAGTTTGGCAATACTATTGATGTTAGTTCGTGCTTGGCCTAAGAGGGTGGATACAAATGCGTAAGTTAGGTTTATTACTTGTTGTTTCAATCTTATTATTTGTGTTTGGTTGTGGAACTTTTGTATATGAATTGAGTCAAATTAGTCCAAATCAAATTGATTTGTCAAAAGAAACGCAGACTATGACAACGACAATGCCAGATAGCTGTCACTTATATACAAAGACGTATTTAAGTTCGGTTGGCGATGTACGTGTAGTTGTGGATGAAATGGTGGAAGATGATCAATTGCCAGATAATTCATTGGTGATCACATATCCTAAAATGCTTCATGTTGTGCAGGATGAGGATAAATTAGATTTGCAGATGGATGATTATGAGATGTCAAAGAATCTTCAAACCATATTTAATACGTTTAAATCAAAGCGTTATGATGAGTATTGTGCAAAGAATGGTGAAATTCATGTGAGTATTCGTTATGGCAAGAGTTTAAAGGATAAAATCACATTCGTCGATGACTACTATTAAGGAACAGTTTATACTGTTTCTTTTTGATTTTTAACAAGTGTGTTAAAATACTGTTATGGTGAAAAATAATAGAGACTGGAGTCATTTGTTGAGAATGATTCTGGTGGGTGATAAAAAGAAGTCAAATTCGCTAAGGAATTTAAAAAGGGGTAAAGTGACAAATACGCCTTTACGTAGAAAGCAGGATGTGAAACGATGAGTGATACGAATACGATGTCAACGAGTGCAAGGTTTGCGCAGATTGTATCTATATTAAGAAAGCATCATATCCAAAAGGGAATGGATCCCGTTAAGTTACGTATGATACTTGAAGACTTGGGTCCTACTTTCGTTAAGATTGGACAAATTATGTCGACAAGACAGGATCTATTTTCTGAGCGTTATTGTAAAGAGTTGATGAAGCTTCGCTCGCAGGCAAGTCACATGCCTTTTTCTATGGTTGAACAAATCATTCAAGAGACGTATGGCGATTTATTTCAAGAAGAGTTTGAAAGTATTGATGAGGTTTGTCTAGGTTCAGCATCTATTGCGCAGGTGCATGCAGCTACTTTGAAGTGTAAAAAACGAGTTGTACTTAAGATTCAGCGCCCTAAGATCTATGAGTGGATGGAACGTGACGTGGCCTTGTTAAGGAAGGCTGTTAAGATATTGAATCTTTCAGATATTGTATCAAGCGTAGTGGATCTAGATATGGTCATCGATGAATTTTGGACAACCGCAAAACAGGAGATGGATTTTACGATTGAAGCGCAATTTGCGAAACGCTTTAAGAATGATTATAAGGATTGTAAGTTTATTGATGCGCCAAAGATTTATGATGAATATACAAGAAAGAATATTCTTGTGATGGAATATGTAGATGGCATTGAGATTAGTGATTCAAAAAAATTAGATGAACTGGGCTATGATCGTAGTGAGATAGCGGATAAATTGGCATTTAATTATATTTCACAGATTATTGAGAATGGTTTCTTTCATGCGGATCCGCATTCGGGAAATCTAAGAATTCGTGATAATCAAATCGTATGGATCGATTTTGGTATGATGGGCACTTTAGATGCGAATGAACGTGAAACGATGAAGGAGGCTGTTCGTGCAATTGCCTTGAGGGATACACAAAAATTAGTGGATTGTATCTTGATGATAGGGGATTGTAAAAAGGAGATTGATTATACGGCTTTTTGTGCGGACATGGATCGTTTTGTGAATCAATATTTGAGTGTTCCATATTCAGAGATCGATGTCGCCAAACTGATTCAGGATATGTTTTCGATTTGTCATGTATATTCGATTTCTTTGCCTAAAGGCATTAGTATGTTAGCTCGTTCTATGATGACGATTGAAGGAACGTTAACTGCTTTAGATTCGAATATGAATACGATGAAGATTGCGATGAGTCATAAGACAAGTTTGACAAAAATTGATTGGGAGAAAGAAATAAAGTCGGGATTTAAGCGTGGTATTGATGCGCTTTCTCGTTCGGTTGATATTCCTGTGCAGGCAAGCGATGTGTTGAAGATGGTTCAAAGAGGACAGATCAAGGTCAATTTGAATCTAATGGGTTCTCAAGCTCCACTTGCGAAGATTGATCAGATGGTGAATCGTTTGATTGTATGTGTGTTGATTGCCGCTTTGGTTATGGGTTCAAGCTTGATTTGTACGACAAAGATGAAGCCGATGATTATGGGAATACCAGCACTTGGATTTTTTGGATACATCATTGCGATTGGGATGAGTGTATGGTTGTTTTTTAAGATGTTATTTTTGCATCGAAAAAACAAGTCATTTTAAAGGGGAAGTATATGAAAAAAGGTAAAACTACAGTGGCTTCACTATTGATTGTGTTGGTCACTTTGGGATTGGATCAATGGACAAAGTGGGCTATTGAGAAGTCTATCGCATTAAATGATTCGGTTGAAATGATCAATCATTTCTTTTATTTGACATATGTTCGAAATACAGGGGCAGGTTTTAGTATGTTTGCGGGAGCTGGAATGGGTTTCTTTGCCACACTTACCATTATTGCCTTAGTAGGTATGGTATATATGTTTTTTAAAACGAATGATTCGCGTTATCAGATTTGTTTATCTTTAGTTTTTTCGGGAGCTATTGGAAACTTTATCGATCGTATGACGCTAGGTTTTGTAAGAGACTTTTTTAGTTTCTATATTTTTGGCTATCCATTTCCCGTATTTAATGTAGCGGATATCTGTATAACAGTGGGTATCGCATTAATATTAGTAAGTATGTTTATAGATGATAAGAAGGAGCAAGAGAGATGGAAACAAGAATCTTAAAGATAGATGGAGATACTAAATTGGATCGTTTGGATAAGGTTCTTGCGGAAAAATTGGATTTTTCACGTAAGAGAATTAAGGATTTATTGGACGAAGGAAATGTCTTGGTCAATCAAAAGGTGATGAAGGCAAGTTATAAAGTTAGCGTAGGAGATGAAATCGCGGTTTCTATTCCTGAACTAGATTCCACGGAAGTTCTTCCTGAACCAATTGATTTGAATATTGTATATGAGGATCATGATATTATTGTGATCAATAAGTCAAAGGGCATGGTTGTGCATCCAGCTCCTGGTCATTATTCTGGGACTTTAGTGAATGCGTTGTTGTATCATTGTAAAGATTTGAGTGGTATTAATGGGGTGATGCGTCCAGGTATCGTACATCGTATTGATAAGGATACGTCAGGATTATTGGTTGTTGCCAAGAATGATGTGGCCCATGAATCTTTAAGTCAGCAATTACAGGATAAAACGTGTCATCGTGAATATGTAGCTATTGTACATAATCCTTTTACGCACGAGCATGGTACGATTCATGCACCAATTGGTCGTGATGAAAAGGATCGTCAGAAAATGGCGGTTACCGCAAATAATTCGAAGGATGCGATTACACATTTTACAGTATTAGAAAACTTCAAGAAATTTGCGTATATCAAGTGTCAGTTAGAGACAGGTAGAACACATCAGATTCGTGTTCATATGCAGTATATTGAACATCCAATCGCAGGAGATCTCAAGTATGGTCCTAGAAAAACAATTCAGGCCAATGGTCAGTTGTTGCATGCGTGTGCGTTGGAATTTGTGCATCCTACGACAAAGGAAAAGATGCGTTTTGAGATTGGTTTAGAACCTACTTTTGAAAGAGTTTTAAATGAACTTAGAAAAGGGGAAGAATAATGCGTGATGATGTATTAAGTTGGGATCAATATTTTATGGGCATGGCTCATTTGAGTGCAAAGCGTTCAAAGGATCCAAATACGCGTGTAGGAGCTTGTATAGTCAATCCTCAAAAAAGAGTGGTTGGACTTGGATACAATGGTTTTCCTTATGGTTGTGAAGATGAGGAGTTTCCTTGGGATCGAGATGGTGAATTTCTCGAGACTAAGTATCCCTATGTTGTGCATGCTGAATTGAATGCAATCTTAAATAGCATTCAAGACCTTCATGGTTGTACTTTATATGTATCGTTATTTCCTTGTAATGAATGTGCAAAGGCCATTATTCAGGCTGGTATTTCTTGCGTAGTATATGAAAGTGATAAGTATGATGGAACTGAAGGTAATATTGCGAGTAAGCGTATGTTTCATGAGGCGGGAGTAAAGCTTGTACAGCTTCCTTATGAGATTGATGTAGAAACAAAAATCAGTGAGCGTTAAGTCATCCAATTAGATGACTTTTTATTTTAGTTGTGGTAAATGAAGAGGATGCTTTTGCGAGTGTTTTAACACTGAAAAAGAATTATATGGTCATGGTCATCTGTGAAATATTGATTCTCTTATTGTATTGTGGATTCTATATCGCAATAGTTCGTAGAATTTCTAAAAAATCTGATGAACTTAATGAAGATTTAAATGGACTTAAAGAAATTAATGATAAAATAGGACATATCGCAGGTGATACACTCATTATTACTGCATCATATGCTCTACAAGAAATCTTCTTAGATAATTCCTATCGTGTAGGTGGAGATGAGTTTGTGGTCATTGGACAAGATGTATCCGAACTCTTATTCTTTGATCAATATGCAAAATTACTTAAACGAATGAAAGAATTAGAAATCAGTGTTGCGACAGGTTGTGTGTGGAAAGAAACTTGTTCAAATCTATCTGAAACTTTACAAGAAGCGATCAAAAGATGTATGAAGATAAAGAGCGATATTATTCTTTAGTTGAAAATGATCGAAGAAGACAAAAAAGATTGGAAATTAAACTCCAATCTTCTGTGTGTTTTTGAAATGAAGCTTTGCCACTTGGTAAAGCTTTTCTTTTCCAAATTTTTGTACGAATTTCTTGCCGCACACATCCACCTTGCTTCCGGCACCTTTCTCAAATTTAAAATCATATTTTTCTTCCATAAGATCCCACGTTTCTAGAAAGGCATTTCTTGCCAGGATACTCGCACAAGCTACTGCTAGGTATTTGTTTTCGGCCTTGGTCTCAAAAGTGATACCTCTAATGACTTCAGGAAAGCCTTGTAAGTAGCGATAGTAACTTTTTTCTTGCACAAACTGATCAATAACAATCTGCTTAGGAAGCGTATATCCTTTATGCACCAAATTTACATAAGCCTGGTTATGCAGGCGACACTTCATATCCACCATATTACAAGTATCATGCATGTCATTATATTTTGTATTGGGAACAATCAAAATACTATGTGGACATACTTCCTTGATGATAGGTGCAAGCTTACGAATCTTAACATCATCCACCTGCTTTGAATCTTGAATGCCAAGATGTGCAAGTTTTTTGCGAGCCTTGTTTGTGACAATACAGCTAGCTACTACAACTGGACCAAAATAATCACCAGTACCCACTTCATCGCTACCCGCTTGATCTTGTGCTTCACTATTTGTTTGTTTTGGTTCTAACCAAGAAAGATCGGCTCCCTGAAATACAACTTTACCACTTGTATATGCCGTAATCGAACATTCTTTCGTCTTGATTTGATAGTACGTATACTGTGGTGTACTTTCTTTTAATATAAAAGGAGATAATCTATTTTTTAATTGAAAGATCTCTTCTTTTGTCATATTCTTTGTCAATGTTGCCATTTTAATCACCTTATTTAGTTTACCATAAATTTTGTGTTAAAATAGGTGAGAACGGAGTATTTTATGGAACAAAATTTTAGAAACGAATTAAACCAGGCTATTGATTTTTCAAGTGTATTAACACAGGTTTCTGCATTTTCTAGCTTTTCTTGCACCAAAGAAAAAATTTTAAATGCGTTACCTGTATTTGATAAATTAGAAATACAAGAACAATTAAACTATGCCAAAGAAGCCATTCAGTTTGAACAAGCCGGAGGCTTACTTTCTTTATCAGGAGCGAATGATATTTCTTTACCAGTCTCAAAAGCTTCGAAACAGATGACACTAACAAGTAAAGAATTGATTTCCATCTACCATTTTTTAATGGCTGTTAAACAAGCCAAACAAAGCCTGGATGAATCTGACTATCCAAAACTGACAAATTTAGCTCAATCTATGGATGGATGTACACGTTTGATGGATTCTATCATTTCAAAGATTGATCTAACAGGATCAGTCAAAGAAGATGCGACACCCGCATTAAAAAGTATGCATAAGGCGTTGGTAGATACGCGCTTAGCATTACAATCAAAATCAAGACAGTTTTTAAAGAAGAACAGTTTAAAACTTATGGAAAATATGACGACAACTGTATCTGGACGTGTTGTTGTCTTGGTTCGTGCCCAAGACAAGAATGCCTTTGGCGGTATGATTCATGGACAATCAAGTTCAGGACTCGCCTATTATGTTGAACCATCCAGCTTTGTAGCTGATAATAATGAGATTTCTTCTTTGATGATTCGAATTGAAGAAGAAAAGAAACGAATCTGTAAGGAATTGTCGATGCAAGTTAAGAAAAATGCGTTGTCTTTAACTTCGGCATTAGAAACATTAACTGTAATTGATGTAGCTTTCACAAAGGCAAAATGGGCAGTACGCTATGATGGATGCATTCCATCTTTACAATCAAGAGATCACTCTATGTATTTAGAACATGCCAAACATCCTTTGATTGATGAAAAGAAAGTGGTTTGTAACACATATGAATTAAATGATAAACAAGCTTGCCTTATGATTTCAGGACCAAACATGGGAGGTAAGACTGTCACATTAAAGACAATTGGACTCTTTGTAGCTTTGGCCCATGCAGCCTTTCCCGTATTATGTCATAAAGCCATTCTACCATTCTATCAATCGATGTATTTTGACATTGGAGATCATCAGTCCATTGAAAATAACTTATCGACTTTCTCAAGTCATATTTCTCGTTTGTCTCATATTTGTCAGAAGAGTGATGAGAATAGTTTTATCTTATTGGATGAAATTGGAAATGGTACCGATCCATTAGAAGGAGCCAGTCTTGCGGTTGCGATTTTAGAGTATTTGATTTCAAAAAGAAGTACGATCATTACTTCAACTCACTATTCGCAAGTAAAAACATATGGAAAAGCAAATGATTCTGTATTAGTATCGAGTGTTGAGTTTAATCCAGAAACATTAAAGCCAACCTATAAATATATTCCTGGTGTATCTGGAGCAAGTTATGCCTTTCATATTGCCAGAGAATACAATTTAGAAGAGTCCATTTTAGAAAGAGCGGATTTTTTAAAGAATGAAAATGAAAAGCAGACAGAAAAAGAATTGGAGAAATTAGAAAAACTTCAAAATGATGTCTTGAAACAAAAGGAGCGTTTTAATCAATTGATTGAAGATGCGCACCGCGTTCAAAAGGAGGCTTGCGAAAAAGAAAAAGAAATCGAAAAGCGTAAGGCCCAATTGGATGCATCGTATCAGGAACAATTGAATGAGATGCTCGAAAAGAAAAAGGCAGAGGCCAAAGAAATCTTAACTGTGCTTCGTAAAGAAAAGACGGGTAAGCAGCATAAGCAGATTGAAAAGATGCATGAACTGGATCTTTTAAATGAGCATGTTGAAGAAATCGAAGACGATAAGAAAGAATTTAAGGTTGGTGATTATGTAAAAATCACAGGTTTAAATTCGCATGGTGAAATTGTGGATATTCGAAGAAATGAAGCTACCGTTTTAACGAATGGTATGAAGATGAAGGTGAAAATTTCTAAGTTGGAGCCTATGCATAAGCCACAAATCAAGAAAGCAACTTATAAAGCGCATGTAGAATCGGTATCCAGTCGTTTTCCTTTGGAGTTGAATCTAATTGGAATGCGTGTTGAAGAAGGCGTTGCTGCTTTAGATAAATATTTAGATCAAGCTGTCGTTAAACACATTAAACAAGTACGTATCATTCATGGTATGGGTACGGGTGCTTTGCGTACAGCCGTATGGAAGGATTTAAAGAAACAACCAAATGTTTCTAAGTTTAACAGTGCCGGTCCAAGTGAAGGTGGACTTGGTGCAACTATCGTTATATTAAAGTAGGGGATAAAATGAGTGTTTCTAAACATTTACAAGATAAATTAGCCTTACTTCCAGATTCTCCTGGTTGTTACATCATGAAAGATGAAAATCAGAATATATTGTATGTGGGAAAGGCCAAAGTATTAAAGAATCGTGTGCGTTCTTATTTTCATGGTACCCACAACAATAAGACGACGCGTTTAGTGTCGCACATTCGTGATTTTGAATTTATCGTGACGGGCAGTGAAAAAGAGGCTTTATTATTAGAAATCAATTTAATAAAAAAACATACGCCACCTTACAACATCATGTTTATGGATGATAAGACATATCCATATATTGAGATTACAAAAGAGAATAATTTTGTGGTGCGTACAACACGAAATATCAAAAATAAAAAGAGTGAATATTTTGGACCGTATCCAAGTAGTCAGTCGGCTTATGAAATCGTGAAATTGATCAATCAGATCTTTTGCGTACGTAAATGTCGTCATATTCCAGATTCTCCGTGTTTGTACTATCACATGCACCAATGTCTAGGACCTTGTATTCATGAGATTGATCCTAAGGAAAACGAAGTGACGCGTAAAAAAATTAAGAAGTTTTTGCAGGGAGACACCAAAGAGGTGATGGATTCTTTGCAGGCTAAAATGATGGAGGCCAGTGAAAACTTGCAGTTTGAAAAAGCACAGGAAATCTATAATACGATCCAAGCATTAGAGCATGTCATTGAAAAACAGACGATTGACTTTAAAGATCGTGCTAATCGTGATGTATTTGGATATTATGTGGATTCTGGATATATTTCTTTTCAAGGTTTCTTTATTCGTCAAGGAAAATTATTGGAGAGAAATATGTCAATTACACCGTTATATGAAGATGAGATGGATGCCTTTACTAGCTTTATCATGCAGTATTATGAAAAAAATGTGGTGCCAAAAGAAATTTTGGTGCCGTCCGGAACGCCTGTGGATGTTTTAAAGGAAGCTTTAAATACGAATGTGCATATTCCAGTTCGTGGTGAAAAAAAGAAACTGATAGATTTAGTTTATAAAAATGCCAAGGAAGCACATGAACAGAAGTTTAAACTGGTATTTCGTAAGGATAATGAGTTGCGTCAGGCCAATGAAATGTTGTCAAAAATATTCAATGCGGATATTCATACGGTTGAAATGTTTGATAACTCCCACATCCAAGGTACGTTTAATGTGAGTGGTTTGGTTGTCTTTAAGGATGGCTTACCCGATAAGAATTCATATCGTCATTATAAATTAGATGGGTATCGCAGTGATGTGGACAGTATGAAAGAAGTCATTTATCGAAGATACTTTCGATTGTTGAAAGAACATTTGCCGATGCCAGATTTATTGTTGGTGGATGGTGGTGCTGCACAGATTGCTGCGGCCAAAGAAATTATAGATATGTTGCAGCTTGATTTAAGAGTGGCAGGACTTGTAAAGGATGATAAGCATGCGACAAGAGCGTTGATGGATGTGAATTTAAATGAAATTCAGATTGATTCCAAATCGAGCTTATTCTTCTTATTAACACGTATGCAGGATGAAGTGCATCGATTTGCGATTTCATATCATAGAAAACTTCGAAATCAGTCTATGACAAAATCTGTATTGGATACGGTGAGTGGTATTGGGCCGAAGCGTAAAAAGGAATTGTTGAAGCATTTTAAAAGCATGAAGCAGATGCGTCTTGCGAGTGTAGAACAATTGAGTGAAGTGATTCCAGAAGATGTGGCTAAGATTCTATATGCTCGTTTGCATGAGAAGTAATAGTCTAGTATAATGGGGTGCGTGAGGTACTTATTTTGATTAGTAAAAAAGAATTGCGAGCACGTATTTTATTGATTGTGGTTTGTCTAGCGGTTGGCTTATATTGTCTATATACTATGGATAAATCGTACGATCCTTTAGCTCGATATCCTTATACAACCGATGAAAATCGTGATGTTTTATTAAAATATCTAGATAGTGATGATATTGATTATTTGGTAAATCAACATATTACTCCGGATAAATTTATGGATTTTATAGAGTTGAAAGATTTCGATTTAAAAAATACGTTATATTATAAAGAAGCCAAGGAAACGCAGGATGCAGATAATGAATACATCGTCAATTTTGTGAATCGTTTTCGAAAGAATTTTTCGTATGATTCTTTAAAACAAATGTTGATGCACTATTCATATATTGATTTAACGACGTTCTATGAAAACGAAGCTGTATTATATTCAGATTTAAGATTGATTGCTGATCCAACCAATCCGTATGCTGTATTAAATCAGGAAAATACGGTATATAAGTATATACCAGAAAAGATTACGACATTTAATACTATCTTTGTTCAAATATGTATGGTCGAAGATCTAACGAATATGTTAGATTCGTATGCGTCTGTTATGGATGGTCAGGATCATTTGAATTTGGTCAGTGGTTATTTGAATTATGAACAAATTCTAGATCAATATGTCAATGCATCCAAAGAATATGAGGGTGTTGATCACTATATGTTTAGTGCCGGCAAAAATGAGCAGCAACTCGGGTATACGATTGTATTAGAGGGCCATGATGAATGGATCGATCTATGTAGGCAATATGTCGATGATGAATATGATTATTCAAAAGTCGAAGAAGAACTGTCTGAAGAAAGTAAAAAGCGTATGGAATGGATTGAAGAAAATGCGTATCGCTATGGTTTTGTAATTCGTTACCAACAGGAACAAGAAAAGAAGACGGGACATTGGTATCAGCCTTTTATGCTTCGTTATGTGGGTGTAAAAACCGCAAAATTAATGCATGATAGCGGCAAGGGTATGGAACAAATGTCATTTCCGGATGAATTGGAGTAAAAGACTTTATGAAAATAGTTGTTGTGAGTGATTCTCATGGAAGAAACGATATATTAAAAACAATCCAGGAAAAACATCCGAATGCGAAATTGTTTATTCATTGTGGTGATTTAGAGGATGATCCGATGAATTTTCCAGGCTATATCATTGTGCGTGGAAACAATGATTATTTTGGTCGTTTTGAAAATGAAAGAATCATACCGATTGGTAAACATCAAATTTATGTAACACATTCTCATCGGTTCTCTTATTTTTTAAGAAGTGAGCAACTGGTGAATCGTGCTAAGGAATTGAATTGTGACATTGTATGTTTTGGACATACACACGTATCATTTTTAGATCGTTTCGATGGTGTTACATTAGTAAATCCAGGATCTTTATCGCATTCTAGAGATGGAAAGCCATGTAGCTATGCGATTTTAGATATAAATGAAGATGACGTTCAGGTTGAATTAAAATTTGAGCCTGAGTGGTAAGAAAGAGGGAAGTTTTATGTACAAAATAAGCGAATTATATGATTTAGATCATACTTTGGCAAAAGATTATTTAGCAAAGTTTGAATATCCTTGGCAAGCTTTGTCGGGAATCAAAGACTTGATTTTAGAACTGGGTAAAAACTTAGGAGAAGATTATGTGGAAGTCAAAGAACACGTATGGGTACACAAGAGTGCCAATGTCTTTGAAAGTGCATATCTAGGAGCTCCATGCATCATTGGTCCTGAAACAGAGGTTCGTCATTGTGCTTTTGTGCGTGGAAGTGCTTTAGTGGGCGCAAACTGCGTAGTTGGTAATAGTGTGGAATTAAAGAACTGTATTTTATTTGACAATGTAGAAACACCTCACTACAACTATGTAGGAGATAGTATTCTTGGATATCATTCTCACTTGGGTGCTGGGGGTATCACAAGTAATTTAAAGAGTGCTCGTGACAATATCATCTTAAGAAGAAAAGATGAAAATTATAATGTGGTTGAAGAATTTGAAACAGGATTAAGAAAAATCGGTGCCTTTATGGGTGATTATGTAGAAGTTGGATGTAACTCTGTACTTTGTCCAGGAACGATTATTGGTCCACACACAAATGTATATCCACTATCTCGCGTGCGTGGCCAGATTGCGGCAAATTCAATCTTTAAAGATGATTCACACGTGACTTTAAAGGATTAATCTTACGAACTTGTAATTTTACAAGTTCTTTTTCTTATGTTAATGTTTAGGTATGAAAAAGTTTGTTAAGTTTATATTTAAATTATTATTAATCTTGATTATTGCCTTTGTAGGCATCTTTTTCGGCAAAGGATATTGGGGTTATTTAGAATTAACAAAATCTCAATCTGTGGATGATGTGGTAAGTGAAGTCACATCTAGATCTACTTTTGTCGGATATGATGATTTATCACCTGAACTCGTACGAGCAACAGTGGCAATAGAAGATCGTCGTTTTTATGATCATAGAGGCGTTGATTATATTGGGCTTATGCGTGCACTTGTATCCCAATTTGATGATGATCTATTAAAGAGTGGTGGTTCTACGATTACGCAGCAATTGTCTAAAAATTTATATGGTATGTTTGATGGTACGTGGGATCGTAAAAGTACAGAATTATTTGTAGCGCGTTATTTGGAGAAGCATTATTCTAAAAATGAAATCATTGCCCTATATGTGAATGTGATCAATTATGGAAATAACTATACAGGTATCTATGAAGCAAGTTATGGATATTTTGATACAGATCCAGAAGATCTGACTATAGCGCAGGCTTCTTTACTTGCAGGGATTCCCCAATCGCCAAATAATTATGAATTAGTTTATCATTTTGCCCAAGCCAAACAAAAACAATATGCCGTATTAAAGGCGATGGCTGAGTGTGGCTATATTTCAGAGAGTGATATTGCGACATATTATAATGCATCTGTTTAAGGATGCATTTTTTTCATCTTTTCTAAAATAGTTTAATAAATTTCGTATATGAGTATGTAGAAAGTGCCTACTAGAAAAGAGATGCTCATGAGGAGTGCAAATTTATTAAATGATTTCGCCTTTAAATATGTCTTTGGCGAAGATTGTAAAGAGATAATATGAAGTGACCTCCTATTGTCAATACGTGGATTACGACTCATAATTG
>NZ_JAJDMK010000001.1:0-108212 GCF_020593575.1 Holdemanella sp. DFI.5.55 | reverse complement strand
TTTTTTACTACTTATAAAACGACCCTATAAAAATTTAAGGACTATGTTCGACCCTACAAGAATTTAAATATCCTAAAAAATTAGAGCTCAAGTTGAGCTCTTTTTTAATACAAATTTGGGATTGGATTCTTTTTATTTTTCTTCATGATCTCTTTATAGTTTGGCATCCAAGTGCAAAGTAAATCATAGAATTCTTTTGAATGATTCAAATGATACAAATGTGCTAATTCATGAAGAATGATCGCATCCACAAATTCTAAAGGCATAAATATAAGATTCACATTGAAACAAATCTTATGTTTACTTGGTGTGCAGCTACCCCACTTACTTTTATAAAAGCCATATTGTAAAGAAATATCCTTTATGTGCAATTGTTCGCAAAAGAATTCAAAACGAAGATCAATATACTTTTGGGCATTCTGCTTCAAAAATAGTTGAATCAACATTGCATCTGGATACAAATATAAATCATAATCTTCAACATAACACTTTCGTTGATCAATATAATGTAATCTATATTCGTTACCCAATAAAGGAATCTTATCATTTTCTTTTGAAACAGTATACTTGCCTAATTGATTCTTGATCCAAGTTTCTTGTTCTTTGACAAAATCATCAATTTCCCTTTTAGAAACATAGAAAGGAGCGCTCACCTGAACGACTCCTTTGATTACACGTATTTTTATTTTTTTACAATTGGACTTACGATGAAGTACATACTCCATTAGGCAATATCTTCTAAGACTTCAGTCGCAATATCACTTACATACGCATCTACTTTTTCTTGTTGTTCTTTAGAATATGCATCATATTCATTGATATCACGAATCAAATCCAACATAGGAAGTGTTCCATATAATTTTGTACAAGTTGAATTACACAATGCTTCCACATCTTCCTTCTTGTAGAATTCAATTCTTTCACGACAATTTGGACATTCCAAATACGCCATATTTTCAATGATACCAAGAACTTTGACTTCCATTTTCTCACACATGTGACAAGCTTTTTCTACAATCATACTTACCATTGGCTGAGGTGTAGATACCATCACAACACCCTGCACTGGAATGGACTGCATAATTGTTAGAGCAACATCTCCAGTTCCAGGAGGCATATCAATCAATAAGACATCCAAATCACCCCAAACAACATCTGTATAGAATTGTTTAACAACCCCACCAATGACTGGACCACGCCAGATAACTGGATCAGATTCAGATTGTACCAAGAAGTTTAAAGACATAACTTTAATACCTTCTTTTGATTCAATTGGAATCAATTGCTGCTTTTCATTTCCATACGCATGCTGGTTTGTCAAAGCTAAAAGTCTAGGAATACTAGGACCTGTAATATCCGCATCCATAATCCCAACTTTTAAGCCTTTTTTTGCCATGGCCTTTGCCAACATAACTGTAACAGTAGATTTGCCAACACCACCTTTACCAGACATTACAGTGATAATATTTTTTATGTGGTTATCTGGATTCGATTGAATTCCACATGTTTCACTGTTCTTACCACATTTTCCTTGAGAAGGACAACCTTCACATGACATATACTATTCCTCCTTTTGTTTTTCTATTTTTTGAAAACAACGATCATATACACTTGTTAAACGCTGATCTTGAATATGCGTATAAATCTGCGTTGTTTGAATATTTGAATGTCCCAATAACTCCTGCACGATTCTAAGATCCGCATCCCCATCTAAAAGGTGTGTCGCAAACGAATGCCTGAAACTATGCGCTGAGATTTTAGGGTTCAAATTTAATTCATTTACTTTATTTTTGATCATTAAATGCACATATTGCCGAGTACAACGACGGGCTAAACGATTCACAAAAAAATACGAAACATTCTTTACATCCCAAACACTACGAATAGAATCTAAATAGTATTTCATCTGTGAAATACAATACGAAGAAATCGGAATCACACGTTCCTTATCCCCTTTACCTTTGACCTTTAAGATACCTTCTGACAAATGCACATCATTCAACTTTAACTCACAAAGCTCACTTACACGCAAACCACAAGAATATAATACAACTAATATCGTTTTATTATATTGATCAATCTCATTGTCTTGAAAAGATGAAAAAAATTTCTTAACCTCATCCACCGACAAATAAACAGGCAGATGCTTTGATGATTTCATCCCATGAATTAATAAAGATACATCTTTGACTTCAGGATGCGCAATCGATATCTGCAAATGAAAAGAATGAATACTCGCAATCATACGATTGACACTCGAGGTAATGTGATCTTCGGCATAGACATTCAAAAAGTCTTCGATATCCAAAACAGAAATGTTTTCGCACAACAAAATATTTCTTTTACCTAAGAAATTTAAATACACCTCAATATCATGAAGATACGATTGTTGCGTTTTCTTTGATTTTCTTTGTAGAACATTCAAATATAAGCGGTAATCCTCAAATGCATCTTTTAATTCCATAAAAATATTATAACACAAATCAAATATAAATTGGTTCTAACAATAACATATGAGCATTATCTATTGTATGATATAGTTGTTGCACATGTATAACGCTTTATATAAAGCATATTTTAAACAAATCACAAAAGACTGGAATTGTCAATATAAAGTGTCGGCACACTTCGGACACACTTTACCTAGAAATCATGTTTACAGCCTCGATTTTCTGTTCATTTGACGAATGAACATAGTACTGCATCGTTGTATTGAACGATGTGTGTCTCATTAATTCTTGAGCTGTTTTTGTATCGATTTGATTATTTACTAGGCGTTGTGCAAAGCTATGACGAAGCATATGATAATTAAAATTAAATCCATATATGCTTTGTGATCTTTTTTCAAAATAAACACCAAATGGGGATGGACTTAAATAACCACCATTATATTCTGGACATACTATATCAAATGGGTTTACCTTAAACCACTCCTTCAACTCTTCTACTAAATTATCTGGAACAAACAGAGTTGCATTTGACGCTTCTGTCTTACCTCCATTTTTTGCATAGAGGTCTTTTTGTTTTAATCCAGCATAAACCAAAGTTTTGTTAATTACTACTGTTTTGTTATTCAGGTTAAAATCTTTTTTCTCAAGAGTTGCCATTTCACCAAAACGCAAACCTAAATAATACCCCAGTTTTATAGCCATTATGAGACTTCCTTTTTTTATGTCGCTAAGTCTACGGTTATTTGATATTTCATCAATGATGATGTTAAATTGCTCATGCGTTATGTATGTTCTTTTTCGTTTCGTGATATTGCCAAAAATCATTACGTCTCTTGTTGGATTATCGTTGATATATTTCATACGAACAGCGTAATCAAATACACGAGTTAACGCCCAACGAATATGATCATTGAAACGATACGCATCTTTCGAACGATTATTAAAGAATGTCTGAATTGTATTGTATCCAATGTCCTTAATTGGCATTCTTAAAATCGCTTCATCAACATGTCTGAACGAAACCGTCCAAAGATAAATTGTCGCTTCAGAATACTTCAGTTTGACAACTTCTAAAAATTCATCAATCAATTGTTGCAGAGGTTTGTTTTCTCCTGCCATGTTTTGAGGGCTTTTTACCATTAATTCAGCTAAGACTAAACTTCCTGCCTTTTCAGCCTTCTTGGCGGTTTTATATCCACTCTTAGAATATCTTTGGCCTTTATATGTAAAGTAATACTCATACACTGTTTCGTTTTTTCTTTTACGTTCTCTAACGTTTGCTTTCATCTTCTATTTTCTCCTTCTATCACCTTGTCCTTTCTGTGTCCTTACCTAATTAATAGCACAGAAGGAGATGAAAAACAATAAAAAAATATAGGGAATAAATTGCTTTATTTCCCTTCGGTTTGTTCCCTATATTTAAAGTAATGCTCGGTCAGCGATTCAATCTCTGATCCATATATGCTCATAAAGTCACATACCTTCTCTTCTGAGAGTTTACCTTCATCATTACTTAATGCATATTCTTCAATGATTGCATGTGTAAGCTCATGTTTGAGCGTCTTAATCTTCTGAACCAATGACAGCTCTTTATGAATATAAATCCTATGATGTACATAATCGCAGCATCCAATCTGACATGTTCCATTAGAATTATTTTCTACGTACACATAGTCGTTATCACCAGTCTCAAGCACATCATACTCAACACCAGTCAATCTATTTATCATTAATTTCATGCTGGACAATCACCTCTTTCAATCTTTTGATTTCTAAATCCTTCTCTAATAGTGCTTGATTAAGCACCTGTAAATCATTAAGAAGAACGTATAAATGATTCTGCATTAAAACGTTCCTTATGTTTAAATAAGACGCTTCAATGGTGTGTTGTTTAACCCTCATCATAACTAGACGCACTTACTGCAAGGATTGTTAATAAGAAGCCAACAATAGAACCAAAGAAGTATCCTGCTAAAAAACTAAATAAATCCATCACAAATTTCCTTCCTTATTATTTATATACCAACTCGGATAATACAGCCAGTAGATAAGCTCTGGCTTTCTGTCTAATAGATAATACAATGTAACTGTTGTATTACAGATAGGACTGACGCCTTGCTCCCATTTACGCACACTAGCCAAACTAGCTCCAATTGCTTTTGCAAACTTGCGCTGTGATAAATTGCATTTCTTACGAATGCGTACTGCATCCTCTTTGGTGATACTAGGTTCAGCATAGACTTCAAATTCAGAAGCGTTTTTAATGCTCTCTGGATTTACATTGCTTTGACTAGGCATACCATAATTAATATTAGTAACCATATCCCGACCACCTGGTCACTGCCTTTCTATTAATGTCAATAACCAGTCTTTCTGCCATTAATCTATCTACGTTAGGCTCAAGAATAGAATGTACTAAACAATATTCCAAAACACCATCACAATATTGCGTAATACGTTCAACGTCATTGTTTTGCATGGCTTTACTGTGTAGCACTTGCCACTCTGATTTGTAAAATGGCATCTTGTCTACTTCTACAATGAACTCACCTTTTAAAAACAAATCATATGACATAGCAGTCAATCTAGCAGCATGACGTAAGAATTTTTCATTACCCGTCTTACTGTATGTTTTTAGATGACTATAGATAGTACCTCGCAATGATTTATAGATATCATTAGATAAGAATTGTTCTTTAATATCTAATAAATATCTACCAAAACCATCACAAACCAATATATTACTTGGATCGGCAAATAAGATTTCAAGCACGTTTACATTACCTTTAAGAGCTAAATTGACGAACTTATCTAATGTATAGATTTGAATATCAGTATTCTCTGTTACCTGATTGAAACCATCAAAGTGATGCATACCTAAAATATCTTCTGCAGTACGAACTGCAATGCCTCGAATGTCGATGTCGCTGTTTTCATTTGCTAGACCATAGGCGTGTGATCCGCCTACAGTCAACAAACAAATGTTTTCACCTAGATTTTCATGCTGTAACAAATTTTGATACTCTGGTCTATCTAATAGCCCTGCCCATTTATACATCTTGAGACAACCCTTCTCTTGAAATGCGAGGTGTTCTATCTCGATTTGCCATTTTCTCTTCCCATTCTTTTTGTTCTTTCATCAACTTAGCATGAACCACTGGTTCTAAATCAGCTCTAGTCAATCCATACTTTGCACAATAATTACCTAATTCACGTACAAGCTTTGCGCTTGCTTCATATTCTTCAAAATTTGCCATAATTGCCTCTTTCTATTACACTACATACCTAGTTTATAATTTACATTCGCAATAATATAATCGACCAAGATATCTAGATTAGGTTGAATCTGTCTCCATACATCAATCTTCTGCGAATGATTGTATTTCTCACATTTTAAAGTATACTTTCCTTCTTCGACACGGTTTGATTTCAGTGTGTCAGGATTCGCACATTTGAATACTGTATTCTCTGTATCTGAATGCCAATTCTTTAGCACTTTAAGCTCTGTACCGTCTAATACGGCTTCATGCTCGCCTCTGTTGATCAATGGGCTGATTACTGATTCATATTCACATCTAGACCAGAATTCGTACATACAAGCACTGCGAATATCACTCTTCAGCTCATCTCTAGTTTTACCATCCTTCTTGATCGCATCTGAAATCCATTCACAGAATACAATATTTCTAAAGATATCGAAGTTCTCTAGCTTGTCTGTATTCATATTAAACGTTAATGCATACCAGTGAAGGTTCTTAACACGCTTATCTACCTTTTTCATTTTAATTTCCTTTCTTTACTTTTAACTTTACCAACGTTAAATTGAAAAGTTATACGTTAATAAATATATACTTCTATACTACTTAAGATTATCTAAACCGATCATGGTATTTCCATCTGTAACCTTCGGCAATTTTCCATCCCATTTGTTGATCCATTGCTCTTGTAGTACTTCTGGAGTTAAAGCTTTTGTTTTAACTGCGTTTGCGTTAGCTTCACCTTCCGCTTCAATCAATTTTGTTTCGGCTTCTGTTCTAGCTTTATCTTGTTTCTGTTTGGCGGTTTCAACTTGTTTCTTAGCAACCGCTTCATCAGAGATTGCTTTTTCAATTTTCTTTCCTGCATCCAAATCTTTGATTGTTAACATCTTTAATGTAACACCTTCTTTTTCAAGATTTTGCTTTAAGATATCAGTTGCTTTATTAATGATTTCATTTCGTTTTTCTCCCAATAAATCAATAATATTATAGTTGCTGCAAACCTCATTCATTGCATTTTGGGCATAGTTACCGATGATATTATCTTTCAATGCTTCCATTGTTTTGTATTGTTTATATACTTTGAATGCATTTGATTTTGATACTTCATACTTAACATTTACTTGCATCTTTGCCCATTGCGCATCCTTAGTTTGAACGGATACCTTATCATCTGTTCTTTCTTGTACCGTAGTATCAATCTTGTAAATTTTATCTACGAATGGAGTTACAAAATGGACTCCTTCTTTTAAAGTGTTCTTTGAAGTTCCATGCAACGCAGAGTATTTAACACCTACTGTATTGGATGGAATCACACAAATTGACTGTACAAATACCAACAAACCAAGCGGAACAACAGATAAAAGGCCTTTTTTATTCCATTTTAAAGTTACGCAACCAAACTCATTCTCTTTCTTTAACGTAATAACTAACGTTGCAATTGTTGCCACCAATAATAAAACACTAATAATTAATTTAATCATTTTTTTCATCTCCTTTAATTTCACAATTTTCTAAAATTTTATGAATTGGAACGCTTGTATCGACATCTTTAAAATATCCCTTTTCGTGCAATTCAAGCAAAGGCCTATAATTTGAAATACACTTCTGCATTCCACTATCTTTGTGTGCATTCAATAAATCAAACTCAAACTGAGTTAATTTGAATGTTGTTTTTTCGTATGGCTGCTTTAACCATTTAAATTTTCTTTCGATACAATCACCATTAAAGTCACATTCACTACAACCTGTGCCCAAGCACTTCGTAACTCTTCCGCCAATTAGAGCTAAATCACACATTTTTATTGTTGACAAGTATTTAAAATAATGTTCAAAATTCGTTTCTTGTTTTTGTTCTTCTTCAAGCCATCCCAATTCTTTCATTTGCTGGTGAATAGCCTTAAATTCATCAATATCAATATTTAATGAAATGAAATTGCGTTGTTTGTAAAATCTATGCAACTCAAAAATAAACGTAATTTCTTTACCACATTCTGACAAATATTGAATTGCGTTCTCACTTTTGCGACATTCATATCCCAGTGTCTCAAACATTTCTCTAGCACTCATCATGACCACCCCAATTCATTCATCTGTTGTTGAACCGCTTTTAACTCATTTGCAGTTAAACTTTTTATTGAATTTGCCATTCCACATTCCGTATATGAATAAAAGATTTTATCTTTTAAATTAAATTGAATTATGTAACGCATAATACTTCCTTTTTCATAAACAACACAATCGCCAAAAGCACATTTTTTATACCCTAGCTTTTTAAACATTTCTCTGGCAGTCATCTTCTTGCTCCTTATAAGGCTTTGGCAATGGCATCCAAGCTAAACCTTCAAAATCTATTTCACTATCAAGTTCATAATCATAATCATAGCCTTTACTGATAACGAGCCATCTATCTTGCCATACGTCCTCACCATCACTAACAAGTATTTCCTCATCAACTTCAGGAACTAGACAATCGAGACAAATTGTAACCTCGTCTTTTGGTGGAAATGGAATCCACTCAAACAAATCTGCTTTATAGACTAAATCCTGTAATGTTCCACATGCGTTCGAATAAAAGTCTTGTAAATATCTCTGAGTGTGATATCCATCACCACTTTCATCTAACACTATATTTCTAATCTTGTTTAAAGCTTCTTGATATTTATTCATTTTCATCTACCTCTAACTCGCTAAATTCTGCTTCTATTAAATCTTCGTAATCTTCATAAGGTTCATCACTTTCTTTTCTGTAATAAACCTCTGCATACCCTGCTCTTCCGTCGCTTTCCAAGTTATAAAACAAATCATATAAACTACCGCCATAATTATCTATTTCTTCAGATAAATCATCTTCGCAGTAGATAAGCCCAGCATATTCGTATTTTTTATTCATATTTCTTTATCTCCTCTCTTATATTCCCCTGTTCTTACATACTCAAGTGATTTAAGAATCTCTTCTAAAATCATTAATTTAGAATCATATTTACATATTATTTTGAATTGCGTAAACTTTTGTTCATTATCATTTACATCTAATTCATCATCTAAAAACGCTTTTTCAAGTTCTTTTGATTTACAAAGTTCATCAATTTTATTTTTTAATGCATCTATTAATCCGTTAAGTCTTAATTCAACTTTAGACATCCTCTTTCTACCCTTTACCCTTCTAAGCATTCATACAGCATGATGCAGTGCATTGCATTAATAACACTTACCACTTCGTGCCAGGTCATACACTCAATGATTGTTTCACAACCATCTTTATTTTCATCTGAGTAGTCCCTGATCAAGTCGTAAGTTTTACGTGAATCATCACTGTATTCAAGGAAATAAGCATATTTAGTGCAAGCATTTATCGATTCTAGCTTAGCCTGTGTTTCTAGATACTCTATATCCATCATTTTATTTTTCCTCTAACTGTTTCATGTCATAACCACTACTAACAAATTTAATTGTCAATTCATGCCTTATGCAGTTTCCTAATTTTGTATAAATTAATTCCATTTGTTCTCGTGTAAATTCCATATCAAGACATTCATTCACTTTTCTTAAAACATTATCTTGATACTTTTTATTCTTCTTGTCATATCTGTATGGCATTGCTTTAAAACAACTTCTGCTGCACCATTCAAGTAATTTGTACTTCACTTCGTCAACTGTATTAACATCACCTAAATAGAAATATAGATTTGTTTTTGGAATCAGAATTAGCTCTTTATTGTGATTTATGAATGATCCATAGAAGATATTCATAATTTTAGATATATAATTGGTTAAATCATCATCTGTTCTTCCGTTCCAAGCGTTTATTGCTGCTTCCTTTGATGCGTAAATGTAGCTGCCTTGCGAACTATCGGAATCAGTAGCAATAGGACAATCGCTTGTTGAATTATTTGTATCGTGCATAATTACATATCCAACTCCACTGTATGGATTTTCTAAATATGATTCATCTTTAAAATTTCCTTCATCGTCTGTTAACTGTAATTTTGCTTTTCCACCACAGAACGGACAAGGTCTTAATTCTTCAGTCATTTTCATCTTCCTCTTTCTCTTTTACTAATTCTTCATATTTATCGCCATTACAGCAAAATTCACAGAATCTGCTCGTGCATCCATTACCTTTATAACAATATGATCCAACTATCTTTTTGTGTCCCTTTGCCATTAAATACCATCCCCTTCGTTTAAACCATCATCATATATTTGATTCCAGACTTTATGAATCTTTTCTCCACATTCATCTTTTAAAACATACTTAATTGGGTTTCCATTAAATGCTCTTGAATGCAGAGTGAATCCATATTTCTGTTTCATTTTTCTAATTCTTTAACTGTCATTTTTCTTTCTCCTGTTTGCAAGAACATCGCAATAATCTCGTGATTTTTTTGATACTAAACTATACTCTTTTTCAATTCTATCTATCTCTGCTTGTTGTTCTTTTGTTGGATTTCCATTACTCAATACGTAAAGCACGTACATACTGTCATGATACTTTTCTATACACTTATCGTTAAGTTCGCAAAGCTTTTTTGCTTCGTTGTGCCTTAAATTACATCCTTCATCTGTTGCAAATTCTTCTGGAACATCATCACCAAAAACTGCACAATAATATTCAGTGCCATATTCGTTTGATTGACAATGTTCGAATTCACATCTATTACACTTCATTTTTATTCACCTACCTCACCATCTTTTTCTTTACAAAGAAATATTTTAAATCCATGATTAGAATCGTAAGAAATCGAATCAATTACACGTTCTAATAATTCATCTGAAATATACCCCTTGTCTTTTCTTGGATTTATAGTGACAATGAAACGACTAAAGATTGTTGTCTTTTCATAAATAACAACATATGGTGTATCAATTAACGGCAACAATTCTATTAATTTCATACTTCCACATTCTCGCCTTCTAGTTCTAAATGTTCTATGGCAAAACTCAATTTTTCTGCATATCTAGTAATGAATATCATTCTGTCTAAATCATTTGCGTCCATGTCATAAATATATGATTGTAATTCGTTCGATAGACATTTAAGCAATGTTTCTTTGTTTATAAAATCATCCGATATTCTTTCAATACGCTCAGTAAGTTCTGATGTCATTTGCAATACATCTCTAAGTCTTGCAAACATCAATTTCTCTTCTTGAGGTTCGTAATACAAAAGCCATTTGAAATATTCATTTGCTTTATTACTTATATGTAGTAAAGCTTCTACTTTATTATTCATACTTCAACATCCTCATCTGCAGGCATTTCAAAGACAACTCGCAAATCCGATATATCCCATTCATTTGCATCCAATATACTGTGAATTTCATCTAAAACTTTTAATGCTTTTTCTTTAGTTGAATAACTTGCACACCTTCCAAATCCACCATTATCTGAAATTACAAATTCACCATCAAACTCATCTATGCATATACCGTATGACATAAATAACCCTGTCCTATCTTGACTTCTTATCCACATATTTATTTCACCCTTTCTAAATTTCCCTTCATTGTTTTACTTTACATTTTCCAACTCAGATTCTTTGCCGATTAATGCAATAGAATATGTACGTCTCACATAATGCATAATGCCTTTTCGGATCTTGCCTGCTGTACGAATAAAATTATCTCTGCTCATGCCCAGAAAATCCGCACATTCCTGACTTGTGCCAATAAATACTGGCAAAGTATTCTTGCCGTATAACCCATAAATTGTCTGGTCTTTAACAACATATTTCCTAGGCATTATGCACCAATCTTTCTTCCTGCTCATATCCTTCTTGAATCTTTTGCTTTACTGTACAATGTGTTCTATACACAGTACATTTTCCACAGCTTTTTGTTTCGCCCATAAGACACTCATCACAGTGTGTCCTAGCCAACAATCTGTTCAGATAATTGATTTCCTTTGGACTGAACATCAACTCGATTTTCACTTTGCTGCCCATGTGTGCCTCCTAATCTAACAAATGTTTCTGCATCTTCATCCATAAATACTCCAACAACCTTAGAGTATTTATTTGAAGAATTGTTAATAACTCTAGCTAACGCTTTAAGATATTTTCTTTGAACCTTTAAACTAGACACGACATAAGCAATTCGTAGTCCATATTTAGTATTGACTGCAATCTTTGTGTCTGGACTTAAGCGCTGATCTGATGGATTGATAAACATATATGTTCTTCCACATTTATCATGTTTTGCAAAACACACATTAACCATCTTGACTGGGTTAAATTGAATCAATCCAGATTTCTTTTCTCTTACAGCCCTAAATGTATCCTGATTCATGACTTGACCTAATCCTTTAATTAAATCTTTTTCTTCTAAACTCATTTTTTATCTCCTTTTAATATATTACACTACATACATAAAACTAAATTAACCTCCTATGTGCGTTCTTTCGTACATTTCCGCATCACTGATATTTAAACAGCTTTGCATTCCATTTAAGAGAAACAAAACACCTAGGATCCACAATAAAATCACAATAACTTTTTTCATATATCTAGTCCATATATGGCTCATGAATGGTATAATTCCATCCGTTCTCACATTTGTCTAGCGTATAATAACCTCGTGCGTAATAACCAATTCCATACCCATCAGTGTAAATGTTTGCACGCCATTCCTTTTCTTCTGGGAGATGTTTTTTATTCAATACAAACTTAACAAAGTTCAACACATCTTCTTCAGAACAATCTGCTTCAATAAAGTACCCATACAAATAATCTCCGTATCTTCTAATTTGTCCTTGAAATTTTTTATTAACTAAAATTTTCATTATTTCACACTCGCTTTCGTTTGACGTTTAGCTACTTGCTGTTTTGTTTCTACTGTTTTCGCCTTAGCTGAATTCACCATTACTGAATTAACATCTAGTTTGCAAGCCACACAGATTGAGCAAATAGCTTTTACATAATCAGGAAATTGTTCTGATCCACTGTTATCCCAAACAGCTCCGTTGAGCACTTCCAATGATTTTGCAATTTCTTTTTTCTTTTTACTTAACATTTTCATTCCTCCTATATTACACTACATACTTAAGTGAATTTTTTAAGAGGCTTTTGCCTCACACCCATATACTACACTATCCTTGAAGGATAGTCAACAAAAAAATATTACACTACACACAAAAAGTCGACCGAAGCCGACTCTATCTTAATATCAATGTTTTTAAATAATATTCAAAATACATTCTTATATATAATGCGGTATATTTTTGCTCAGATACATACACAATTGGCATATCGTATCTAAACTGGAATGTAAACAAACTAGCTAAGAAGCTCTTTTTGTTGTATTGCGTATCGTAATTGCCATTTGCAATATCTTCAAATGAGCCATTTTCAATCAACATAACTTTATGCACTGGAGATAATGCAAGCTCTTTTTCTAAGCGGTCACGCCCATTTGTCAGATTGCCAGAGATTTCTGATAATGAACCTTTTCTTTCAACTACAATCTTCTGATCGAAATAGATGTCTCTAGGAATGTTTAGCTTGTCATTCTTAGGTATCATCACAGAATAATCTCCATAGTCCAATTTTTTCTTTTTGTATTTCAATCCTTTTTTATTCCAAATATCTAACAATGTTTGATTATTCTTTTCTCTTGTATCAACTAGAACAACCATAGAATTGATAATTTCTTGTTTTTCTTTATCCGTATATTTATAACAATCCAGCATTCGCTTCCCTCTTTACTACTTCGAACATATCTTTAATATCATCCATCATAGGATGTCTATTCATGCATGTACTAGATACGGCAAATTCTTTTTTAACTGCATCTACATACATTGTAGATGTGCCATCCTCGAATAGCATGTCTTCTGCATTTACATTCGTATAATGAACTAATATCTTTTTCATTTTTTGTCTCCTATACTTCCTAACATCATAATTGTAAAATATTTACATCTTTTCCTAAAATTTGCATGATTCACCTCAATTTCTTGCAAAATCATGGACTTTGATTTTAACAATCACTCTGTCTCCAGTCCTTGTTAGCATATCGACAGCAGGTTTACATACAATACCTTCCATTGGGGCTTTACCAATTGTAGACATTGGGCGCTTTTTTACGAATTCAATACCTTCATCAATCGTTCCTCTGAATACGATAGGCACAACTTCAATTCCTAATGCTTTACCAATATCTTCGATAGCGTCTCTCTTTAACCAAATGTTTGTTTCTACCATATAAACATCAAATAAAATGAATGAATTATCTTCTCGATACAATGAACCTACTTTTTGAACTCTGTTACCGTACCCTTCACCATAAAGAATTACTTTCTTTTCTCCAAAAAGCTGTTCAAAAATTTGTTCAGTTTCTGGATTACAGAAAATTTCCTCTAATTTAGGTAATAGATTTGGCTGAATCACAGATTTATTTGTTCTTCCTGCAAAAGAAATTGAATATCCATCCCAGAAAACACGGATATTTGTCCCATCAATTTTTTCAGTTCCAATCCATTCGTTGTTTCTTAAATATTCAACAGTTTCATTTCTGTAATCATTCATAATTAATTCTTTTTTTCCTTCAAGACTTCTGTGAAATACGGTCTCGATTTTTGTATATGTTTTTAATTCCATTTTATTTTCCTCCTATTTTAAAATGTAGTTACCATTTCTTTTTTTTATAAATTTTGTCTCCATGGCGTAATACCTGATAAGTATATTCATCAACAGACAAATATAATTTGTCGGGTTCGTCAGAGAATTTTTTTTAATGATTCTTATTTACTCTTATCCCAACGTTCTTCAAATGCAGCAATATCTCCGTCAGATTCACCCACGTATTCCAAAGGAAACTCGACAGATGGTAATGGCATAGATGTTTTAGATGCCTTTCTTACAGGAAATCCATAGCACCCTTTAATACCCATTTAATACATAAGAATTTTATTTAGGCATGAGTTTTTCTCATCAATTAACTCTAAGCCGTAATATCCCCATGCAACCAAATCAAAATGTGCATTTTCTTTATAAAAGAACTCCATTCTGATATTTTTACTTAAAAAATCAATAATTGTTAATCCATTTTGTTTATTTTTTATAAATTTTTTATTATTAATGTCATAGTAACAATTATTATTGATCCAAGAAATAAAATCATCTTTAGGTGAAATAACAATATAATGAATTGGTTCAAAATATTTTAAAACATCTTTTTTAATTTGCATATAATCTTCCGGAACATTTCTACAACTAAACTCTCCATACAATTCAACCTCGGCAAATAATCTAGTTTTAATAGCATCTTCTAAACTTGAATAATATCCAAGAAATAACACACTTTTATTTACAGTAATGTTAACAGTATACATATTATCTTTGTAAGTTATTCCGTTCATAAGTCCGTTCTTATACGTCCTTATGTTTTTCATGTTCTGTTTTTGCAATGCTATACGTAAATTTGATTTTCTGTTATCGTTTTTTAAAAGATTATTTTTATGATCAATAACAGTACCTTGAATATTGTATAAAATTAATTGATGAAATTTAATTATCCTGCCTCCTTTTATGTGTCCGCTAATATACCCACGATCACTTTCAAACCAATAAATATTTTTAATTTTATCATAATCTTCTTTATCAAAATAAAACTCTTTATTGGTATTAGAAGTTCATCCAACTCCATAATCATATGAATCTAAATCATATTTGTTTACGTTTATGCTTTCTTTGTGATACTTTTTCATAGTATTTGAAGCCACTTCTTTGTGTAAACACCCGCATGATTGAACGTATCCACCTGTCAAATCAGAACCTCTAACAATTTTAAAGTTTGTACATTCACATTGACACATATATCTACTTTTATGTTTTCCACTATTCTTATCAATTTCATCTTCCACCTGATATAGAACAGTTAATTTCCCAAATTTTTTACCGATAATATCTAATTTAATTCTGCCTTTACCCATATTAACACACCCTTTATTAACTATAATTTCCTTGAATAAAAATATATCCATCTTTATCTTTAAAAGACTTGATACTATATCCTTCTTTTTTCTCATATTCACAATGGTCTTTAGCATCTGGATTATATTTATTCCAATCAATCAATTCACGTTTTAAATCATCTAACATCATAACTTCATCATATTCATCAACGATTGTTATTTCTGTATGATTTTGAATAAAATTAATCATTTCTTCAACGCTTTGATATGCATTTCTATGCTGCTCAAATGTCGGTAACCAACCCCAACTACGTTTACCAATATGAATTTCAAACACACAAGGATAAAATTTCCGACCATCTGGCATAACAACTAGTTCGCCTCTAGTCACTTCATATTCGTCTGGAAAGTATTTGTCCGCTATTTCACCACTATATGTTCGTAAGTAATAATTAGTACTCATCTATCTACCTCATATCCTTCTAGCCAAAATTCAAATTCATTTGGCACATCAACCCATATTTGTTTGCCAGTCTGTGGATGAATCTGATCGCTTGGTTGACGTTTATTTTTCTTTTCTATTTTTCGAACCATCAAGAAATTTTTTTGCTCGAATGGTATTCTATTGAATTGTGATTCCCACATTTTTACAGTGCGTTTTTTCCCACTATAGACTTCATACAATTCAATTGTTTTTAACTTCTTGCCTTTGACATCTAGTACGTAGTACAGCCTCTTAGAAGCGTGTGAATCAACAACATTAACATATCCGAGCAATTCATCACTGTATTGAATTCGTTCCTTGACGCTCGTTGCAGGCATCGTAGTGAAGTCACAAATTGACTTGATGAATGATATAGAATCGAAACCTTTGATTTGTTTTGCAGTTTCTTTATATTCATCGAATTTAACAACAGTTTCGTTGAATCTTTCTTGTGACATACTATAGTCGCCAATAAAGACCATGCCTTCATTCTTCTTGGCAGTTTTCTTACCGTAGATTGCATTAAAGATTTGAACTTGAGTAAGCAGATCATTAGGTTCTCCAAATTCAGAAAAGAAATCAAGTTTAATTAAGATGTCTAATTGTCTAGAGTCAACTGAAGTATGGTTTGTAATATCAATTAATAAGTCAATAAATGATTTATATTGATTATCACGAAGTGCATATAGTTCATCAGCTATCTTACTATTGCAGAATTTTATAGATTCGATGCCTTTGAATATAGTATGAGTTTTTGCATCGCATCTATAATCATTAGTTGAATATCTAAACTTGATTGGACTTAGGGTAATATTAAAATACCCAAGCTCTTCTATTAAATTATTCGTTCGAACTTCATCGCCTGAATATTCCGTTAAAGCAACTGTAAAATATTCTAATGGATAGTGCGATTTAAGATATGCTCCATATAAAGCATCTAATGCAACACTTAACGAATGTGAAGCATTAAAGCTATATTTACTGGCTCGCTCCACAACTTCCCAAGTTTCTAAAAATCCATCTTCTTTACCTACTTGTTTAAGCCATCCTTCATGAAGTTTCTTTTTTAATTCTTCAAGCTCTTCATGTTTAAATTTTTTCTTCGAAATCTTTTTAATGATGTCATAAGTTTCTTTTTCTTCTATTCCTAGCCAAGTTAAATAAGTCATGATGCTTTCTTGGTACATCATATAAGAAAAGGAATCTTTCAATAAATCATCAAGTTGTTGCACTCCAGTAGTGTACGGTTTACGATGAATAAAGTTCTGTAATAAAGAAGCAAAACCTGGGCGAATGGAAGCCACGTATGCACTAGCCTCCGCTAAATTGCGAGGTCGGTAGACACTAAGAATCTGCTTATCATAATCACTATCGCATTGATTAATCGTTGTAGTAATACCACGTGCTAATAAGTCCCATACCTTATCATCACAATTTGCTATTAATGTTTCAATGTCATCAATTGGTCTGCCAATTAATTTATAGGTTTCATCAATTAATGCATAAACAGTTACCTGTAAATAATCGTTCTTCAGATATTTATAAAAATCACAATAATAACCATCTAAAACACAACACGTTACATCTCCAACCTTAATCAATCCGATCTCTTCAGAAATTGGTTTATCTAATAACAATACAGAGCATGGTGACGGTGCTACGCTTTCAATTACTCCAACAAACCTTTTGCTATCATTAATTAAATCTTTCCATTTTTCGTCTTCTCGATAATCATCAAGGTTCATGGCAACATCGTTGTATTCTTTGACGTTCATATCTAAGGACTTACACCATAATCTAAATGCGCTTGATTCTTGCATGGGTTTGTATGACACCATGTAATACACGCCATCCTCACCAAGATAATCTTTGGATGCTTGAATTACTGGCTTTACATCACGCCAGTTCAAGTCAATATCTGGAAGACTTCGAGTTTGCAAAATACGTTCTGCACTCATAAATCTTGTTGGATATAATTTAATTGGACTTTTTAATCTATCAATTTGTGTAAATCCAAGAATGTAATTAGTCAAGAATGATACGGCACTTCCACGTCCTGAACGTGTTAATACAGCTCCATATTTCTCAACTGCTTGCTTAACAATGTAATAATCAAGAATAAAATAATCTGCCATATTACATTTTTTTATGATGTTATACTCATAATTCAAAGCATCTTTATATCTCTTAATTTCTTCTTTAGACATTGATTGAATAGGAATTTTCCTTTTAAATTCCTGAAGAATCAATCTTTTTAAATGCTTGTTTGAATCTTCATCAAAGATATGTGGCAACTTAAATTCATAATCCAATTGAATTTCTTCAGCCTGATCAAAAACTAATGTGTTATCCAATGCTTCTTTTGCTTCTTCTTGCGTTAATACACCTTGCTCGGCATACCTTGTCAATATGTCGTCATAAGATGGATAATCTAAGATAAATGAATCTTCATCACCATATTTCATTCCTTTTGCTTTTAGAAATTGACTTCTAACATTTGAATCTTCAGGTTTAATATAGTGTGAATCACATCCATGAATTATTTGTACACCAGTTTCTTTATGTAATCGAAGAATTTTTTTATTTAACTCAATTTGAGATGGATGATTATGGTCTTGAACTTCCAAAAAGAAATTTTTACCAAAATGCTTATATACTGGTTCAAAAAATCTTTCTTTCCAATCATCTTTTTTAAACATTCGAGTTGCAATGCATGCACTAGTGATTACAACTTCACTAGGATTTAATGACAACAATGCATTCAGATCGATACGAGGTTTATAATAAAACCCCGTAGTCTGAGCATTAGAGATAATTTTATTAATTTGTTTACGAGCATTATTAGTCATAGCAATTAACACGATGTGGTAATTTTCTCTGGTTTCTTTGACTGTCGCATCATCAACATAATATGCTTCTACACCATAAATCGGCTTCAATCCTGCTTCATGGCATAATTTATAGGCTTCAAAAATATTGCCTTGAAAACCATGCTCTGTTGTAAAATATGTTGTATGCCCCAATTCTTTAGCTCGATCTATATAATCAGAAGGCTTAACCACTACATCAAGCGTTGATATATTTGAGTAATGAGTATGCTTATGATAATTGTTGTACCTCTTATTCATTTTATGCTGCCTCCTTGAAAATTAAATCACGTTCATTTAATCTATCCACATCTAAATCAGCCATTGCTTGTCTCGTTGCTTCATAATCACAATTACTATGTTTTTTACAATATGTAGAAAGCCCAATTTTTGTATCATCATCCAAAATCACAAAACGATATTTTTTATTTTCTTTAATGTTTGGATTATCCAAAATTTTTTTATGAACTATATCTAAATCATTTGGTAAATTTCTTAAAATCATCTCATCAATCTTGTAACTCGAAAAAGCATTGAACTCAAAGTAACGCTTGTCCATTATAGAATTGCCAATCAAGCCAAATCGGTCATAACATATTTTTTTATACAAGGAAATTTCTTCATCCGTCCATTCAGCTAAACAAATCTGCCACAAATCCCTCCTAGAACCATCATCTAAAATATGTAGACAAAAACCTAATTCATTAAAACAATCTAAAATTTCCAATCGTGACATCGATCTTATCGGAATCAAATCATCAATTATTCTTGTAGATAGTCTATATGTTGGTTTGCATAAGTATAATTTTCCATTACCAAAAGACGAATATGACGCAGGATAATAAATAGGAGGTAAATTACACAAATCCTTCAGAAATGAATATTTCCAAAACAAATAATCTTTCTCATCTTCAGCATGACTCTCAATGTACAAAGGTTGATTTTCACGTCTATCTATATGTCCATCTCCTAAAAGGCCAAACATGATTATTTGTCTTTGCATATCATTTAACTTTTTCAATTTTCTAAAGGAACGACCATGAAGATTAAATTTTTCAGTACACCATTTTTGAATCACTCTTAAACTAGCGCCACATTCATCTGCCATTTCTTGATGCGTCATCCCTTTATTAATATATCTTTCATAACACCATCCATAATCTTGGTAAACAGCTTTAAAATTTGGATTATTTGAACGTATGTACTTTTGACTTAATTGCAAATCTTGTACCTTATGACTAATGGAATAAACAGACCTCTTTAGCGTCTTGGCTATTTCATCAAAAGATAATCCATCTTTATACATCTCTGCTAATTGTTCATACTCTTTTGAAGACCATTTTCTTTTACTATGCCTTTCTTTATCACTCATTTAAATACCTCTTTCGCAACGTAATGATATCTGTATTCTTATCAAATTCATCTTTATGACTTCTTAACCAACCATAGAAATAATTGGATTCTGCATCATATAAATTCGCCGTATTCTTCACATATCCCTTTTTAGAAACTTCGGCAACAACACCTCTCATACGTTTCCAGAACTTGTAGTAATGACATTTGATTTTTGCCATAAATCCTTCTGCATCTTCAATCACAAATCCTTCGAACTTTCTTTCTGCATATTCACCAGTCTCTTTAGAAACTTCTGTAAACCATGCATTGAATTCATTCCAATCTTCTAACACACATTCTTTCTTTTTAACAACCAAATCAACATGTGACGCAAATGAAACAAGTTCATCATATGGCATCTTTTTAAACTCATATGAGTTATCAATAACATCCAACAAATACAAAGCATTATGTTCATACTCAACAATGTGTGGATCGTTTTTAATATCAACACACTCACAAACAACTGTCACATTGTTCAATCGTAAGAACTCTAATAAGTTCTGTCTACCTAATTCCGATACCTGAGCATCAAACACATTCTTTAGATAATCAACATATTGTCCATGATCTTCAACCACATCACAACAAGACTTAGAACAGAACATAAAATCATTCTTGTCTTTGTTATACGAAATCAAACCTAAGAAACCATTTTCTTTAACATATGCCGTTACTGGAAACTTTAATGTACTATGCAACGCATTCATTTCTGTTTCAGGTTGTTCACCGATAGCAAAGAATTTATTATAACCACGAGCACAAATTGAATTGTCTCTTGTATCAATAAATAAGCCCCTTGCTTTTGTTGTAATGCTATCCCAATGTGATTTATAAAACGCTTCACGAGTAAAATTAAACGATGAAACATAATCCATTTTTCGTTCTTTAATGTATTTGTTGTGTCGTAGTACTTCTATCATTTCATCGTTATTCAACAATTCTGTTGACGCTACTTTCTCAACAACTTTATATACATCATTCTTAATCTCATGTGTTTCAAAGCCGTTTTTGTCTAATGTCACAACTCTTAAACAACCACCAAACTCAACTTTGCCTTCAAGGTTGAAGCAAGTATCGTTAACTCTGACTGGCAAATCATCCACGTTTCTATGTCCATTAATTTGATATAGCTCTATTACACTACATACCTCGTTGAAAAAATTAGCACAGTCTTCATATTCTTCATACGATCCAACTCCTTTAATGAATTGTTCGGTAGGAATAAAGGCTGTTTTCTTATCTGTTTTACCAATACCTGCATGAGATACAATCACTTTTTTATCACCATATTTAAATACACAAATCTGATTTAACTTTCGATATAACTGCTTTAAATCTTTTGGCTTTAAACGACCTTCACTGATTGCTTTTTCTATTTGAGGCTTTGTATTTTTATTAAATTCTCTAGAAGAACATGTTTGTCCATTCAAGAACTCACGCACATATTTCTCATGATCACCTTCCAACAATACAATATTTGGCTTTTTATAAAGCTCGCACAATAGTTCAAGTACCTTATCATTCTCGATACCTCTGTCAGTGTAATCACCTGTAAAGATATAACACTCATCATATTTGATGCCGTCTTTTAAGTATTCTTTAAGCGCTGTTGCGCATCCATGCACATCGCCAATCACATGAACCTTTTCATAATCATCTAGTACAATAGGTCTATAATCTAAAATGTCTTGTAACTCATCAGGCTTGATTACTTTAATTCCACTAGGAACACCTTGCGTTTCAAAACGTGCGTACATTTTATCAATGACATAATCAGGTACACGCTTATATTCAGGCAAACGATTCGCATTTCGTTCTTTGCATGTCTCAATTGGAATATCCGTCATATCAACAAGATAAATTCTATATCTATATTGATCAGCAAGTTTCTTATATTGATTCATTTCACTTGTTTTAGAATTCGTAGCATCGATTATTGTAAATTCACCTCTCTGCATACGTTTTTCTAAAAGCTCAAATAAAATTTTCCAAACCGTCTTATCATTCTTTTGTGAAATCTGATAAGTACCATCGGGTTTTAATTCAGGGCTTGAAGCCATCAAGCGAATGTCATCAGCACTTAATGCATACTGTGATAAGCCTTGTTCTCTAATAAATGTAGATTTGCCTGCACCAGGTGCAGCTCTCAATAATACTAAAATTCTCATTTTTTTACTCCTCTATTTTAATTTCATATTTATCTGTTGTAGCATTCAACAAAGCATCTATGTCAGTGTCTTTAAAACAATAGTTTGAGCAGTCTGGCAAAGATTTATATTTGCAAGCAAACATTTGCATATCTAGTGCTACCTTTCTATCTACCGGTATAGCATAGCCGTATGGTAAACTAAAAACGAGTTCATAATAGTCATTTTCATCATTATAGTACGGCCAGAATTCAAATGATCCATCAATGCGATTTGCTACATAACGAATTGCACCCTTAATATCTTCAGGAAGTAAAGATATTGGTCTTAACTGTATATATTCAATTTCTAAATCGTCTCTAAACAACAACATGCCGACAACTTGATCCATATTGTTAGATTTCTTACGTTCTATACATCCCCAATAAGTCCGTACCGTATAGATTTGATTGTTATGCAACATAAATCTTTCACTGAATATCGCCCTACGTTTGCCTCGATTAATTTCAAAAGGTTTATCTTCAATTAATTGATACTTTTGAACAATCATATCGACTATTGTTTTCTTATCTTCATCCATTATTTAGTCCCCTCAATTTGTTCAATATCATCAATAGATTGAACATTAATAGCCCCAACCTGTTCGGCTTCATCCCAATCAACTGACATAATTAGTTTTTTTGCTTCTTCTTCTGAAGTAGCTTCTACGTACCCTCTATACTGCACTTTGGTAGTAATTGTAAAATTATAATGCACAAATTATTCCTCCTTTTAGTATATTATACTACATACTTACGTCAATATCTTATCACATATCATACGACATGAATAGTCTTTTCCTAAAAAACCTTTATCCAATGTACCAATGAATGTTAATTCCTCACACAACGTCTCATGTAATTCATAATCTTCTACAGATGAACCTTTATTCCATTGAATCAGTTTTGTGTTGTAGCCCAAATCAAATACAAGATGCTTCCCTTTAGACATTGTTGTCACACTATAATCATCTGTATGAATCAAGAAAGTTAATCCTTTAAAACCAGTTCCAGTAATTCGATCAATATCTTTTACCATGCCAATAAAACTCTCGTTCAAATCACCAACAGAAATTTCAGCATCTGCTTCAATATCCATCTTAGGTTCAATGTGCGCCAACTTACTTTCTAATTCATCCCGAAACTCTTCAAATACATCATATCCAATATTAATAACACCAAATGCTTCAGGGTGACCTGCGCTCTCAATTAGTCCAGTCTCTTCACAAACCTGTCTAAAGTTTGGAATACCTACTGAGCGACAACTCCCACTATAACCACCAGTACGCTCTGTTAGCACAAAGATAGGTCTGCCATACATCTCTAAAAGCTTATTACCATACAAACCGCTTAATCCTGAATTACCTTCTAAGATAACAAAGATAGCTTTTTTGTCCAACTGTTGTTCTGCTTGCTCAATTAAATCGGGCATACACTTAGCAATGTCTTTTTCCTGTTGTGCCTTACAATTCTTTAACACCTTTAGATGTGCCAATACATCCTTGTTCTGATCGGAAATAAATGTTAAAAATGCATCGTCATTCTTATTGTAACGACAACTCGCATTAACTAAAGGAGCAACGCTAAAAATGACAGAGCGTGAATCAAAGTTGTATGCACCTACAATTTTCTTAAGACCTGCATTTTGCAAATTGTCTAAGCCCATTTTAACAATGGCACGATTCTCCATATGCATCTCGCTCATATCCATCATATCAGACAATGTACCACTACAAGCCAAATCTACTAAATCATATGCATCAAATGAACCTAACTGGTCATCTAGATAACAGCAAAATTTCCAAGTAACACCTGCTCCACAAAGCTCCTTGTTTCCATAGTCTCTATTAGAGCTTACTAAAGTTACATAATCATCATAAGGAACGCTATCATTAATATCGTGGTGATCCAAAATAATAATCTGAATACCTAAATCTTTGATAGCCGAATATCTTTCTATATTTGCATCCAACGAGTCAACAATAATCAAAATATCAGGTTTACTTTCTAGTAACTTTTCAAACATTTCTTGTGAAGTCCCATGTTGCTTGCCTTGTGATACATACCAATCTGATTTAGCACCTTGTGCTAACAAATATCTATACATAATAGACCCTGCCGAAACGCCATCGTTATCACTATCAACATGAACAAAGAATTTCTTATGATTCTTTAATCCGTCAAGCACAATTTGTGCTGCCTTATCGATATTCGTTAAACTGTCACACGGCAATAAATCATCTTCTGTAGGATTCAAGAAATGCTCTGTATCGGTAACACCTCTATCTTCTAGAATGCGTTCAATAATTTCTTGTCCAAACATTCCTCTTCCGTCAAACTTTACATCTAAATTTACTTCCATAATATCCTATCCCTCACAAACAAAAACAATACAATACCACAATACCAAAAATAACTAAAACTAAAACCGTAATACTTAAGCCAAAAGTTAAACTTACTCCATAAGATATTAACAATGTGAAGATTGCTAGACTGAAATTCAAAAATATTAGCAATGCATTAAAAGCCTTTAGTACCATTGCTTTAACTTTCATCACAGCTTCCATCTCCTTAATTCGTCCAAATATTTAACTATTACAATATACATACCAGACAATAAAATGCCTGCAATAATTCCAAATATTTTATTTGCATTCCACGCCTCCATGAACACATACAAGTAAAATAAAAGGATAGCTACTGCAACACTTAACAATATAATATTCTTAATAATCTTGCCCATATCTATCTCCTTATATTTTTTTTAAATGTTGCCTTCCAATCTCGATAAACTTTTCTTTACCAAGATCAGAAGGACTTGATTTATCTGGAATGGAATCATCATCTTCCATATCTAAACAATAAACTTCAAAATTATGCATTCTGCCATAAGCTTTTAAAGTAGCTGCATTACGTTCTATAATATCAATACCCAACGACTTATCATGAGCAAGAACAATCTTGCGTGGATTACAACTCAGTATCAACTGCGCTTGTCTCTTAGATATTGATGAACTTCCAATAGCAACTGCGTTATGCATTCCAAATGCAGTAGTCTGTAGCACAGACTTTTCAGATTCAAACACCCAAACAATACCATCTTGTAAATGTGAATAGTTTTGCCAATAACCATATAGCGTAGAACTCATCTGACAAGGCATAAGATAAAAGTATTTCTGCTCACCATCTTGTACGTCTACATTTCGTCTTGCTTTAACTCCAATAAGCTCACCCAATTCATTCCAAATAGGAATTGTAATAGCTTGGTTTTCTTTGTCATATCCAATATTAAATTCGTGCTGAACATCCAATGGAATACCGTCTCTTAAAAATCGTACATTTCCTGCCTTATCATATTTGTTTAACACTTCAATAGGATATGTTTTTATCTTCTGTACTGTACGTGCTTTAATCTGATTATAGAATCCACCAAAAGCTGATTTAGGTTGTGGTTCAAAGAAACCATCCTCAATATTCAAAACAGCTTTGGCAGTTTGAACTACATCTCTAAAATCTTCATTACGACACTTGATAACAAAATTGATTATGTCATAACAAAGATTTCGAGCGTAATCCTTGATTAAACAAGCATCATTATCTTCTAGTCTGATAACAATGCTCTTTGGACTTGATATCTCATCTCGCCCAAAAGTAATATATTTAGAACCTATAGAAAAATGGCAATAGTCATACATTTCTAGAAACTCAACTATCTTATCTGGATTTTCTATAAACTTCTTCTTAATGTACTCTATCACCTATGTACCTCTCTTATGTAATATATCCGTGCTTTGGTCTGCACTTGCAGAACTCTTTGAATATACCATGCTCTCCATAAAATTTAAGAATATAAGCTTCACCAGAGTCACTAGAGTTTTGTCCATTACGATTTTTTTCGATGAACAACACACGATATACATCATCCTTACTTAATTTGACTGTTTCTTTTGTCCATTTACCAGTCTTTGGATCTCTTACTAAGTTGAAAGGGTCAATATATTCTGACGAATGAGAATCCATTTCTTCTGCATATAGCACTCTCATTAACAGTAATCCTTCCAGAACTTCTACGATTTGCTTAGACATAGACAAGCAAGATGAATCCAAGAACAATTTTCCTTTTGTATTCATTGCTAACTGCAAACTAGCGAGCATAATTACGTTATATTTCTTTGCAATGTAATCCAAATCACGACTGTCCTGAATTAATTGCAAATACTCTTTTCTATCCGTACGCTCATTAAAGTCAATCTTTAACGTATCATATAACATCACATCATACCCATGACGTAATATAGATTCTCGCATCTTTTTCTTGACTAACGCCATGTTTGAATCTGGAATAGAAATAAATTTGATTTTTCCATAATAATGCGAACGCCAATAATCTTGAGCTTTCTTAATCATACGCTTATCTTCTTCACTAAAAGTACCTGATGTTAGTTTCTTTTTAGTAAGTGAATAATAATTAAAATGTCTAGCAAGAATAGAAACTAAGAATTGTGTCTTAAACGGCTTTGCCTTCTGTTCGTTTGAAATAACAAGTACCTTGCAACCGTTATGCATCAACCCCATTAATATATTTGCCCATAGCGTTGATTTACCAGTAGAGCTATAAGCACCTAAGATTGTTGTAGTACCTGGCATCAACCCATTCATATCACTCGACAAGCGTGGGAATAATTTACATTCCTTACCGTCAACCATCAGTCCACACTGATCAAATGGAACACCGTTCTCGACACCTTCTTCACAACTGTCAATAAATTCATCATCAATATCCAAGTCCTCTTCTTCTAAGATCGTTGAAGAATATCCGCTCGAATAACTTGCCATTCTACTTTCATAGAACTCGGTAATCTCTTGTGAATCATGGAATTTACGAAACAGTTTTAAAGGTTCGACCATCTTGCCATTAATTTCAATCTTCTTTGTTAAGTTAAAACCATCATCGTATAACTTGATAATGGTATTTTCTTTATGCAGTGTATTTAAATAACTATCCCAGTTATTTAAATTAATAATATTTGCAATGTTACTAATCACGTCATAACCGCCCATTTCATCTAAACGAGCAATTACATCTTCAGATGCATTAGATAACACAGAAACCTCATCAACATTCTTAATGCCTTTTTTTTGCATTAAGCTTGCTAAACAAAAGAAGAATCTGCCATCCTTTGTTAAGAATGAATCTTTAGTTAATGATGCATCATCTAATAAAAGAATATCTTTAAACAATGCTCCACAAACATTGCCTTCTATAGATAGCCTATTCTCCAACAATGCTTTTGGATATTTATCTTCAACGCCAACGACAAAGTCACTCATTCATCATCACCAATGAGATTGTCCAATAAATCATTCATACCCCTTCTTTCGTTCTTACGTTTGTAATTTGCCTTATAGATTTCTGGAGGTTTTACCTCTTTCGATTCTACAGGTTTAATATATTTAAAATTGCCAAGATTATTTTTTAGAATTGCTGCAAAATAACGAATCTTTCCAAATTCAGTTTGAAATGATTTATGCATAGCATTCTTTAGATATAATTCGTTTACTTTTACATACTGACACATCTTGTTAAAGCCATGAACTTGAGCAATTTCGTTCATTTCTTTATAGAAAACACTACTTGTTGTTTTACCCATAATATCTTGTGCTTGTTGATAAAATATATCTCGTTCATTTGCTAAACCAACATGCTCAGGGCAACAATAATACTTGTTGCGTCCACCATTTTGTTTAGCAATTGCATTTTTTTTATCTATTTCTGTATGACAATACGCACACTTTACTTTTGCCATAGTTACCTCCACTTGATAAAAAGAGGAAGGCTCTCACTGCCAACCTCTTATTCATTAATCATGTCAAAGATCTCTTTAAGTCCTTCTTCAGGAACATCTGTTAATTTGCCAAATTCTTTTACCTTTTTAGCAACGGCAACCTTTTTGTCTTTTGGCAATGTTTTAATGCTGTCTTTAATTACTTCAAACAAATCTTCAGGATATTCATTAGTTGTAGTTTCTTCTAAAACATCATCAAACATATCATCAGTTTTATCTTCGAATCCTTCAGGTAGTGGATCAGATTCTACTTTGATAGGTTCTTCAATTTTTGGTTTAGTTGATTGAGGTTTAGTTTTTGTTGTTGGCTGTGTTAAATTTGACGTTTTCGATTTTTCGATACCTTCTTCAATAATCTTGACAAAATCAGAACCCATATCAAGTTTGTCAAATACCATAAATTCAGGAACAGCATCAGGAGCAAATCTAGAACCTGCATCAATTAAGCTTGTGCCCCTAAAGTATAATTTTCTGATTTCATCTGTAGCGTACCGTTTTGTGTTTTTTCCTTCGCCAACAGTTTCAATATTTCTATCAATATATCCAGTCAATACTAAATCAGAAATATCTCCAAAGGCACTTTCGTATGCGTTTTGCAAATTAGACGTTAAAACCTGATATCCATCTTCATCTAAACTTCCTTTTTCCTTCACGGATTTCATCTTTGTATGTGAAATCACCCAAACACCAAATCCTGCCTTTTTTAATTCGGAAAGATATTCTTTGATTAGTGTAGCTGCCATCTCAACGCCTGCGTTATATCCTCCCCAAGCAGCACGTACCGATTTAACTTTTTTGGCTGGGTTTTCAACATTGTTTCGTCTTACCACTTCAGCCTCAAAGATTGGAACCATTTCATCGGCAACATCAAACATAACCATACGAATATCGTGTTCTTTTCCTTTTTCTTCGATTAACCATTTTTTTAATTCGATAAAATCTTTATATGTATCAACATGAGTACTGTTTACGTTGTCCAATAATTTATCTCCATATTCATGTCCAATCTCTACTAATAAACCTTTTGTTGGATCTCCATATTTAGCTAAAATCGTATTTTTCGCTAAGCTGCTCTTACCGAATTTCTTTACCGATCTTAAATAAATACTTAGATCACTAATATCTGCGTCAATCGTTTTCACTGTTGGTTTTTTAAATGCCATTTCCCTTTTCCTCCTATTTAGTTAATATGTTTTTACAACAATCCATCAAATAAATCTTCTTCATCTTCACTAGAAGAAGTACCTTCTACTGCTTCTTCAAATGCATTATCATCATCTGAAACAACATTATTCATGTCTTCACGAGTAAACGTAGTATCTTGAACACCGCCTGTAAAGCCTCGCATCAACTTACAGAATCGATTTTCATTCACTCTGTCACCCCATACACCACCTAATTCACGTTGGATATCTTCTAATGTACAGTCACCAATTAAAATTGATTCTAATTGATCCTCAGATAAATCATCTTCCGTAATTTCTTTACGTTCTGCTCCAGACCATAAATTAACTGTCATACCCATGCATTTGATTTCATCTTCGTTGTCAACAGTGAAACGAGCAATACGAATTTTATCTGCTTTGGCGTCTTTCTCTGTATCACCAGTAGCAGTCTTCGCAATCATAGCAGTATAAGGAGCAAACATTGTTTCACGACTATAATCATCTGTTACATGCACCCAACCATTTACTGGATACTTTCCAGTTTCTTCTAACATGCCTTCAGCATCATCTAAACTATCTTCTCCGTAGTACAACACTACATTTTCACGAGCAAATGATTCGGCATCATCATCTTGAAGGTAAATCTTTTGTGGAACAAAGTTTCCATACCATTTACCTTTAGCAGTAGAGTAACTAAATGTGTGTTCACCACGAATGTTGAATTTCTTATCACCAAAAGCATTAACATATTTTTCTTCAGTCAATAATTTATGTACAAACAACAAGAAGTCATATTCGCTTAAGAATTCAAAACGTTTCTTGTTACTCTTTTCTAAAGCTTCTTTAATAGCATCAGTCTCAGCACCTTCTAACCCAACTTCTTTTAGGTCGTTTAACATAGGTGTCTTACCTTCCTCTAATGCTTTTTCAATGTATCTAAAATGTTTGCGGCGACTAGCGACCTCTAAATCCACAATATATTTAGAAATCTCAGAAGCTTTCTTTTTAATAGAAACATCATTACGTCTTTCCCAAGCAATCTGTTCTGAATGACCTTTAAACTTTTTCGTTTTAGTATCATATCCATCATTGATATAAACGTAAACTGTTTTATCAGACACATCATTTGGCATATATGTACTCAAACGCATCATTTGTTGATTTCCGTTTGTATTGTTATCCTTGCCCAACATTTGAACATTAAAGTTCAAATTAAACATCTTTCCATTACCTTTGGCTGTCGCTTTTTCTTCATAAGGCTTAAAGTTTTCTGTTTCGTGAGCCATTGATAATAGCCCACACATCTCAAAATTAATTCTATCCATTTTTATCCTCCATATTACACTACATACTATTAAATATTTTTTAACCAACTATCCTCTTCATATTTAATGACATGATACTCTCCACAATAAGGACATTTAACTAGTTTAGTAGAATATCCATATCCGCTCTCATCCCAAACTGTATCTTTATCTTCATATAAGAATAGTCGGCCACATTTATAACATTTCGCTTCTTCTTCGATTTCTTTCATTTACATATCCTCGTTACCTCGCATTTCCTCAACTCTACAGATATAATACCACAAAACAATATTATAGTACATACCTAATTTTAAAATCGTTCGAGCCTTGTGACTATGATACAGTCACCCTATAAGTAACACCTTGTGTTACCCATACAACGCCTTCTTCATCTTCGTGAATCGTTTCAGGAATATCAATATACATATTAATATCTGCCGTACAAACACTAATATATTTATTGCATAATTCAAGATTCTCAGATTTCAAATCAAACATAGACATCAAACCACCAACATTAATTTCTAAACACACATCATCGTTTTTTAACAATAAATCTTCTAATTTTTTCATACAATTTCCTCCTCCTTATTTCTTACAAATATAACTTAATAACCCCTTCGTGTCGTTAACCTCAATCATTTAACCCCTCCTTTCGGTTAAGAAAAGATCACCTATTACAAGTGATCTTTATATGTCTTTCGCATTAAATAACCATTTATTTTACAATCAAATCTCCTTTCAATCTTTACCAATTCTTTTTCTTGTTTTAATGTCTCGTCAAAGCTTAATCCCAGTTCTTGCGCTCTTAATTGAACATAATACAACTTTCCGGATTCTCTTATGTTCTTAGAAGTAATATAATCATCTAGATTATACATAGCTAAAACTTTTTTTACCGAATTAGCAATGTTGCGCCAACTTACTGGAGTTGCTTTATTGCCCTTTGCCAAGATTGTATTCTTCACAATATAAGGCGATGGGCTTAAATCTATAGACTGTTTGGATGGATACATATATGTATAATTTAATTCGTTTGCAAGTCTTGCAAAATGCAACAATTCATCACTTACTGATATATCTCTTGTTTCTAGATGAATAACTTTTTTCTTAAAATCAATATCAGACTCTTTGATGTTAGCAATTTCTCTACAACCCTTTCCTTCAATTCCTTCAAACAAACATAAAATTGCAAATGCTTCTCTTGGAGCAATACTAATACACATATTCAAAATACTTTGACGTGAAAGTATTTTATTTTGCATCAATTCTGTATTTAAACAAGAAACCAAATCATCGACTGTAAAATTGTCATATGGATTAACTGTATCTGCAGAAATATAACCTGCGGATTTACAATAATCTGTATATTTGAACAATGTAGCTTTTAATCGGCTTAAATATGCTGTGCTTGTTGGGTTAATGAATTTATATACATCTAAAATTTCATCCCTATCAAACAACGACAAATCTTTATCGTATTCTATCTCTTTTGGCTCGACTAAATTAAAATGCAATTGCGCAGTTATCTGATCTGCTTTTTCTAAGTGAGCATCTTCCATATAAGCTTCTTTCCATTCTGTATTGTACATAAATCCACCTCCTATACTATATCAATTAATTCGACATCTTTAATGTCTTTTATACGTACAAACAAATTTATTTTATTTTCACTGTAATGACGGCTTGTTACATAATCCACTATTTTATATTTGACTACATTTATATTTTGAAACTCATACGTAAATACATAATTTGTTGTCATACTCTCACTCCCTTTCCTTTGGTTGTTATTTATATTATAAAATGCAAATTTCAAACCGTCCACAATAAAAAGTATCCTTCAAGGATACTTTCTAACTAAAAGATAATATCATCCATTGCTTTAATGGCTTCCTCTCTCATTTCATCATCAAGATGTGCATATCGTTTTGTAGTCTCAACGTTTGCGTGCCCAAGTCTATCAGCTACAAGATATATATTGCCAGTCTTTTTAATCAATAACGTTGCACATGTTGCTCGTAATTTATGAGGAGACATCTTTTTATGAATTGACCCAGTTACACCATATACAAACTTATCAATCGTACCCACAGCCATTCTTTTACCTAACCTGCTAACAAATAAAGCGTCTGTGTTTGAATTTGTATCAATCAAGATCTCGTTTCTTAATTCCTCGTAATCATAAATCTCTTCAATAATTTGTTCATTCACTGGCAAATAGCGAACTTTATTACCTTTTTCAACAATACGAATCTGAGAATTAACAAAGTCAATATCATTATAATTTAATGCAATAATTGAACTTTTACGTAATCCAGTCGTAATAAACATATCAAATAACAGTATATTTCGTGTATACATCTTGTGTTGTTCCATTACATTTGTTGACACCTTACAATTTTTAATATTCTGTCTAATCTGATGAATGTCAAATTCATTCAACTCTGTTCTTTGTACTTCTTTTTTATTCTTTGGAGCAGTAATCCTATCACAAGGATTCTTTTCAATGTATTCATCTTTCAATAAGAACCTAAATAAATCCTTAATGGCATATAAATACGTAAGTTTATTGCTAGTTTCACCTTCTGCTTCATTCATAAAACGCTCAATCGCACTAGCCTTAATCTTGGCAAATTCATATGGATCATTTACATCAATACCATAGTTAGATTGAACAAATTCAAAAAACTTGATATCTTTGGCCAAATACGAATTAATTGTTTTAATCGATTTATCTTTGATTGAATGATAGTAATCGTCAACAAAAGCTGGCATTATAGTCAGCTTTTCATCTATATGATGTTGAAATTTTAAATCTAATTCAGTTCTTCCGTCCATTGTCTTGTTTCCTTTCTAATGTTATTTTTTCAAACCATTCCAATTGTTGTTTGTATTGAGCGTAATGTTTGCCTAATTTTGTAAGAGATACAGGGTTTAGCTTAATATTCTCCTCGACATCTTTCATGTCGCATTCTGACTTTACAATATAACTTCCACTTTTATACCCTAAAAGACATTCACATATTTTTTCTTCAAGATACTGTTTCTTTTTGAGCAAATAATTTATTTCATCATTTTCAACCCATTCCCAATAAGGCTTATTCCACCAATCATAATATCCATATGAAAATTTAAATCTAGGATTATTTACATCCTTTCCAAATCCATTCCAATAAATACCACGACTATAATTACCTGTTCTTGGCAAATCAAATAAATTATGAAATAAAATCAAACGTTCCGACCATTCAACTTCTTCACATTCAACATATTTGCCGTTCTTATCTTTGTACGCAAATGGGTGTTCATAGAAATATTGCTTATCTTCTTCAGTAAGATTTTCTGGTTTATTTAATTCAGCCAATTCGTCTTTTGTTGACGGTCTGTTTCTATGATTTTCCTCTAATTCCTGATGTCCTGTCATAATATGATAAGCACAATACAGTATGAAGATTCCACCTCTTGTAATGAATGCCACTAATGCAAACATTGCCCATTTCAATATACGTTCAAAGATTACATCTTCATCTTTCATCTAATCACCTACCCAATTACGCTTTCTAACAACTCAATTATATCATCAATATTACTAGAAGCTTCTTCTAAATTATCTGCATTTTCTTCCATTGCTTCTCCTCTTTCAGAACACTGCAAGCCTTCTGGTAAATTCTCAAATGAATATCTTTCATCTTCGGCTACCATTTCTAAGTCTTCTTTTGCACTCTCTAAAGTTTCAATAATATCTTTAATCTCTGCTTTGCGTTGTTTATTCATCTCGATTCTCCTCCTACTTATTTATTCCATATCTTTGAATTTCTTCATTAAATCATCCATATCCACAAAATCCTTAAATACATCTACCAGACTTCTTTTCACACCCTGATAATAACCTTTTGCAAATGCTTTTCCATCCATTGGAACTTCAACGTCTACGGTGTCATATTTACCACACATACCAATAGATACAATGTAATAACGTGTGAATCCATCAATCTGCTTTTCAATAGAATCTAAATATAGATTTTGAGACTCAAGATAATTTTTGAATTCAATATAATTGATAACATCAACTTTAGCACCCTCATCTAGATCATAAGTTCCGTCCACAATAAGAACATCATTATCATAAATGTTATATGTATAGAAAGGATCTCTGAATTCTTCTTTTACTTCTACTTGGATTTCAAAGTTCAAAGTTTCCTTAATAGATGTTTTAAACTTTTCAATTTCATCTTCGATAAAAGGTTCCTCACTGCCTTTTAGATAATCAAACTGAATTTCTGCTTCTTCTTTATCTGAATGAAAATAAAACTCATCTCCATTATCATCATCAACCCATACAAGAGAACATCCGCTTTCATATCCGTGTTTCTTAAGAGTAGATACAAACTCTTCTAATTCATTTTTAGCAGAGGTATTTTTCTCCATCAAGCCAAATAAATCATAAACTAAATTAACTTCTTTAGGATAATCATAAGTTCCTAGATTGTTATGCTTGTTATTAAAATAATATTTTGCCTGATGTTCTCGAGTGGAGAAACCTACAACAGCTTCTTGATCTGCCCCTTCTTCATATATAATTAGATAAAAAGTTTCAGCAATATCATCATTTTTTTCTAAATAACTCATAATTTGTTTACTGTTCCATTTTGTTACTTCATTATTAATTGTTTGTTTTTTCATTTTTTTCTCCTTTTATTTTATTTAAGTTCACATCTTCTTGTATTTTACCACTTATACACTAATCAAATACATGATAACTTTCCATAATTGAATTAAATCCGCTTTGTAATTTATCATAATCCGCACCATAAATAATCGCTGCATCCAACTCGGCTTTTTCTTCGTTCGGAATATCAATTTCCTTTTCTTCTAACCAATATTCTACAACATCAATCAATTGTCCTAAAAACTCTGCTCTGTTTTCTTGTTTAATCATCTTTATCTTCTCCTTTTAAATTCTTTTATACGTTTTCTCTGTAACATTCATATCTAAATCAATCCCAAATGATATGTTTTCTAATAATCCATTCTTGACACAATCATCCAATACAACCATTAACGCATTCCATTGTGGTCTTGGAATTCGCTCTGCATATAATGTAAATTCAAAACCCTTTTTATAGTTTTTAATCTTACTCACGCACTTTGCATATTCTTTAGATTTTCTAACTTCTGCAATTGTCATATATCTATTCCTCGTTTCTTTGCTTTACTTTTTCTTCTTCAAATTCTTCGTTTAATTCTTTATAGTACTCACGAAGGAAGTTGAAATCCTTTTTCCATGCTTTTTTAGCATGTTCATTTGTAATACAATCTATCACATCCAACATCAATTCAATTTGCCCACGAGCTTCAATAATTATTGGTGCTACCCAATCTAATTCACCGTCATAAAGTAAATTTTGTGCTTCATTTAAATTAGTATCAATCATGTGATGATACTTTCTAAGTAATTCATATACTGACATATTGTTATTCCTCCTACATTCTAACTTTGATTCCGTAACACATTGGTACAACTCGTGTACCGTCATTCTTCAATGTTACTTTTGTATAATGAACTACATGACAAGTCTCATCATATTTATGTTTTAAGACATTATAAAGTTCACCATCAATCTCAAAACTATATGAATGACCAAAACGTTCTTCTGTTTCGATATTTAATTTCTTTAGAATCTTATTTGCCGACTTTGTTGTTTTGCATTTTTCAAGCTTTGCAATTAGTTCATTTATTTCCATATGATTACCTCAACCTCCTATGTACATTGATACCCATCTTTTAGCAGATGTTAATGTTTTGCATATTGTAATTTCAACTAAATCCCGACCGTCTTTATATTCAACATGATATTTATTATCAGCCCATAAGGTTATCCAAATATATTTACCATATCTTTCACTATTTACTTCTTTTACCCAACATGTAGAATTTTCATTTTCATCATCACAATCATGCACTATTTCCCAGTTTACCATTTGTTATTCCTCTCTTTCTTTATATTTCTGTTCATTATTTCTCCTTTTTAATTGCATCTAACGATGTAATTTGCCAATAAACATCAACCGTTTCATTGCAATACCTAGCATTCAAATTCATGTTGTAACAGTTGTCATATCCAAATAAGTTTTTCTGCTTCATCATCTCTTTCCATTCTTTATTCTTAAATTCTTTAGCTTCCTTAAAAGAATCAAATAGAATATTTTCTATTTCAGTATCCACAAGTTGTGTTGTTACTTTTGTTAACAATGCTTTCATATTATTTGCCTCCTCATATGCTAATCCATATTCGTTTAAGTTCATTTCTCCACCAAATCTTGGCATTGGTTTAATACCATTGCCAATCAGAATATTATTTACTTCTTGATCACTTAAAATTCGATCAATCTTAATAGCTCCTGCAATAATCCAATCGCCATACATATTTGGATTTGTTTTATATCTTTGAAATCCATCGTATGGGATGTCTTTTAGATATGCTAACTTTGGAATAATCACACCTTTCTTATTCATACCATTTTTATTGGCTTGTTCTTGATAATCAATATCATTTGAATATTCACATTCACACCAAATATAATTCTCATTCATGAATTCAATTTGTCCATTTGCTCCTTTTTTACCAATATGTGGTGCATACGGAATATCACTCAAATGCCAACCTGGTCGAAAGCATAAAGCACCAAGCTTGGATTTGACCTTACCTTTATCATTCATTTCACCATATTCAGCTTTAATCCATTCATTCATGGAAATTTCATGATTTGCATTAACAAACAACGGATAAATCTTTCCTTGATGGTTTTTGGATACTCTTAATAATTTATATGCTTTATTTTCCATACGGTTCACCCAACTCTTTTCGAGCTTGTTTTTCATAAGCATCAATATAAATTTCTTGTTCAATTCCTTTAGATATATTTTCAAATGAATCTGCCAAGAAGTACTCTGCAATATATGAATTGTCGTTTACATAACCATTCTTAACGTCCACTAAAATCAACTCATCTTGATATATGTAATATCTATATTTATTGGTTACTAATAACAACTTATATACTTTGTTTTCATGAATTAGCTGCATATCTATTCTCCTAACTGTTCTTTCAACGCTTTGATTTCTTCTTTCAATTCTTTATCTAGTCGATAGTTTTCTGATGTCTAACCGTCAACCATTTCGTTCATAAACTTCTTTTCTTTAGCTGCTTCTAGTCGTTTTCTCAATTCTTGTTTTGACATAATCCATTCACTCCTTATTATTTCAATTTCTCATTAATATAAAAAGTCTTGTTTGATTTTCTATAACATTTCAAACAAGACATACAACTACGACCACCACAATTAATTTCAACGTCATGATCTTTAATATAATTTTTGTCATATACCGTAAACACACGATCTGCCCATGTATATTGACTAAAATCCGTTGGTTTGTTTAATTCCAAACTACTCAATACAATATTCAAATTCTTAGGTTTTGTTTCTCCTTTCTTCAATACCTCATCTACAATCCAAGGATTCTTTGTCCATAATGCAAACTTTGTTTTTGGATTCTTCTTACAAATATTGAAATAATTAATTAATTGATTTGTATTATCTAAATCACCAAAAGCTTCAAATCTAAAATACCTAACATTTAAGTTTGGCAAATCCTTTATGTCCATCAACTCCTTTAAGCCAATCGTATTATTTTCAAAACATCCTTGAAATTTTTCTCCATACTGACTCATCATTCTTTGAGCATAACAATGAGAACAAATAGAACCTGCAACCTTTGCTCTTTCTTGGCAATATTTATTTAATAGACATGACGTACTCAATGATTGCATACCAGTCATTTTCCCAGTATGCTTTTGTGTAATCTTGATACCTGTTCTTTTTGTAAATTCTTTATAACTAATAATTTCTGTTTTCATTTTTTAATGTCTCCTTTTTAAAATAAAAGAGAGTCGATTCATTCAACTCTCTGATTTCAATATTCAATTGTTCTTAAATAGAAAGGACAATATATTTCAATCGTCCGTGAACTACTCCGACTTATAAAAGTCGGAGCTTCTTGTTTCAACCACCGTTGCGTTTGGCCTCACAAGGAGTACAAATGTCTTACACAGTGTCCACAAGCGTATAGGTTCGGGCTGTCCCAGCCCTACCGTTTGTAGTTTTATGTTATAGTTTTGTATTACTTCGTTGATGCTACTTGGAATGATTCGTCAAGTAGTCTTAGCCCCTCCTGTAAGATATTGAGCGCAGCATTATGGTCTCGGTCAATATGATAACCACAATTGCAGTCCATTACTCTAATAGAGATGTTCTTCATTTCAGGATGAATCGCTCCGCATTTATGACATGTCTGACTTGACGGAAACCACTTATCAACCTTGACAAGATACTTACCCCTATCGGATAACTTATATTCCAGCATTTTTAGAAACATGCCATATCCGTTATCCATAGTTGCTTTGCCGTTGCCAAAACCTTTGTTTGACATAGAACGCATATTTAAGGATTCCACACAGACGACATCATACTGATTGGCTATCCCAGTAGATATCTTATGAAGGTTATCCATACGCTGATTCGCAATATGTCTATGAATTTTGTTTACTTTACGGAGTTGTTTCCAATAATTGTTGGATTTCTCCTCTCCTTTTTTGGAGCCTTGCATATGAGAAAGTCTGCGTTGTTCTTTAGCAAGTTTTGCATGGCTTTCACGGTAATACTTATGATTCGTGCCGATATGACCATTGCTGTCTACATATAAGCCATCTGAAGCATAGTCTAATCCAATAGCATTAGTTTTATCTGCTATATAAGTGTTTTCAACTCTATCAAACTCAAAAAGCACAGAAGCATAATACTTTCCATCTGATTCCTGCGATACAGTAGCAGATTTGACAATCCAATTATCATCGGGAATACGATGAATAGTAGCCTTCACCTTACCAATTTTAGGAAGCTTGATATATCTATTATCTATGATAGCTACTGTGCCCTTTTTGATGTTTGTAGTGTAAGACTTACGGCTATGCTTTGCAGACTTGAACTTTGGAAAGCCATTCTTCTTTTTGCGAGACTTACTAAAACAGTTGCGAAATGCTGCCTGCAAATCCAGCTGTTTATTAGCAAGTGCAAGACTATCTACTTCTTTAAGATAAGGATGATCCTTCTTGTATTTTGCTGGTGTTACGGTAGGGAACGTCCCCGTTGTTTTATAGCCTTCAATCTTATCTGAAAGCATGAGATTATAAACCTTACGACAACAACCAAAGGTCTTAGAGAACATAATGCTTTGTTCATCTGTAGGGTATAGTCTATATTTGATTGCTTTGTTTGCCATTTTTCTTCCTCCTCTGATATTATGTATTGCTTTATAATATCTACTGTAACCGTGTTAACCGCTATGTTAATTGCAATTCATCCCACCACTTATAGAAGTGAGGGATTTCTTGCTCACATCATGTTAAACTGTTATAACAAATCTGTTGCTTCTAAAACTTTCATACTTCCCATTGGCATGAATGAGTACCTTACAATATCATCTACATAAAGCAAATATTCAGGTTTTGGATATACACCATTGTAGGTAAATGTTAGTTTATGTTCCAAACCATATTGTTGCAATACCAATCTAAACCAGTTCATATCTGATTCTGAATTAATATGAACACAAGCTTTTCCATTGATAAAATCTGCAAAATTATCTCTATACGGTTTACCATCTTCCTTTCTTTTTGAATAACTATATGTACGAACTCTTTTTTGTTTCGGTTCGAACTGAGCATTGTATTGTTCCAAATATTCTTCTAACGTTACATCAACAAATCTATAATTATATGCTAGTTCTTCTTTACTCAAGGTTTTACTAAAACCACTTTCGTAATAAACTCTTCTATAGTTGTAATAATAACTACTATAATCACAACATCTATAGATTCGGTTTAACACCAACTTTCCTCTTGGCACTTTAACACATCTCTTGAATGTGAATTCATCTTTCTTAAATGCTAATTGAATATCATTAACTGAATATTGCCCATCTTTTCCTTTTAATTTATACGTATAATGAGCTTTATAATTAATGCCATCAGTATATATTTTTCTGCACAACACATTTTCAATCACTTCTAAACGAGTTTCTTTATCACTCTTTAATTTCACAATGTCTCCAGATTCAAAATCCTGATGATATTCTACACACACCAAATAATCTTTTTCTTGAATCCATTTTGGAGAATGCCAATAATATTGAAAACCTCCTTTATAATATGGATAACCATTTGAATCTAAAATCGCACATTCTTGACCATTCGTTACCATATAAGTAACATCTTTCTTTTCGGCATAAATTGCATTTCCATCCACACGATGATATGTTTTAGTCCCCCAACATTGTGACCATATTTTATTCATCGCAGTTTCATCGAATTGACATACAAAACCAACCATTTCTTTATCATCTGCTTCAACACATACATATTCTTTTTTCATTTTATTTTCTCCTTTTATTTAATTTATTTTTTCAAAATATAACGTTATGACTAATCTAGTGCGCTTCTATAATTTATTACTCATGATTAATTACGTGAGTCATTAATCATGATCAGGCAGGGAGGCGTCCCTTCGGAGTCGCTTCCAGCATCTACGACTCATGGGTGAGCCGGAGATTATATTAGCTCTAACGTTGTAAGTATCGCACCATACTTTGTCGCACTATCCGTTATAAACTTCTGTCAAATCCATATTTAACAAGATTCGAATAAATTTCCATAAACATTTTTGTTCTGTAAATTCATCCAACTGTTTATACAAGTCTTCAAGATTTCCAATACCATAATTCTTTGCCAAAACATTTAAGCAAGCGAATCCACGCAATCCTTTATAAGCATCTAGCAATGCATTACATTTTTTTGTATAAAAGTCAGTTGTTGGATAGACATATTTGCCATCTTTCGTTTTCGCTAGAATTTGTGTATAGCTTTCAATAACATTAATTAAATCATCGTCATTTCTACGATTTCTTAAATATGTTTGTACATCTAAGAAATATTGGGGATAGTCGATTTCATCTTTATTAACATTCAACAATCTATGTTCTAACAATTCAAATACCACATCTTTTGTAATAAAACGTTCATACGTTTCTCTATCTTTCTCAGACATATGTTTCATTTTCTTCAACTGAGACAATAACCAATCAAATTGATATTCGTATGAAAAGTGATTTCTAATTAATTTATCGAAACCATCCTTTGAATTAATCATTCTTAATGTTTCGGTCAAGATTTCTTTATCAAAATCAACTGGACTAAACAAGAACTTATCACCAACCAATTCTTTAATTTCTTCATGCTCATCTAGATTCAACGTAACTCCGTTCACTTTGAATTGAAACGCCCATTTAGATGTATCAATTCCTGCTTCTTCTAATTTTCTAACCTTTTCACTTAATGTTAATTTTGTTGCCATATTTATTCTCCTTTTTTAAATGGGTCAACCACCCATTCTTTATAAACAATCAAATCTTTGCATTCTTCACATTGCCAAAACCAATGCTCTTCATTTTGCCATTTCAATATTCCACCAACAGACAAACACAAGATGAGTCCTTCAAGCACTGCCCTCATCTCATATCGACTCGCACCAAAGATTAAATCTTTCATGCTTAGTTCTTCACGTTTTAGACATTTGAATTTATATCTACATCTGTCTTTTATGGTTGGATGTGAATGTTGAAATTGATAATAAATACATGGAATCACTACATTCCATAAATCAGATTCAATAAAGTCATCTATTCCATATTGTTCTAAATCCTTTCTTGAATAAATAAGAAGGCTTGAAACATTCTTGCCTTCTTCAATATAGGTCTTATTACCTATCTTTAAATTGTGATTCTTCAAGTCAATGTGATACTTGCCACCACTTTGTGCTTGTTGAATCAACTTGCCGTATACACTTTGCATACGTTGCTCCTTTCTGTTACAGATACTGAATGAGCATATCTATAATTGAATGTGAATCCGTAGGATTCACGAGGGCGTGTTTACACGCACTCTCTTCTCAGTATCACTAACTTAAACATGTGCTCTCATGTTGTTCTGTATTACGAATGACTTAGCGTTTCTACTTTAATTTATTAAATTTGAATTAATGGATGTAATTAATTCAAATTTCCAGACGCAGCTGTGCCTGGTACCTGCGATCTATTACGGTACGGAGTACCTTAATACTTATCATCTATAACACAACTGTGGAACGCCCCACATTATTACACTACATACCCACTTGTAAAAGTAATGATTTGTACAGTGATTTACTTTGTCTTAAAGCTTTCCACAAACAAACCATACTTTCATAATTCTCAATGTGTTCTTCCTTTTCTTTATTGCTTGATACGTTTCTTCCACCATGTCTCACCACAGTGTAATCTTTTCTATCAAGCGTTGACCCAATACCTCCTATTCTCTTTTTATTTGTTCCGCATGCTTTTATACAATCCATGACAAAAAAGTTAAGTTGCCTAATATCTTCTTCAACATTGATGGTTGCCAAACATGAATCTGCCCAACAATGTTCGCCACCATAAAGATAATTCATGACATTTCGTGTTGCTTTCTTCATTGTGATATTCTTTTGTTTAATTGTTAATTCCTTAATCTTGTTTTTAAATTTTACAACTCTTGGACTTGATAACGTTCTATATCCTTGTTTAATATTAAAGCCTAAGAACTTTGCCCATTCATCTGCATATACTGCTTCAACTTTACTTGGATTCAATGTGACTCCATATTTAGAAGTAATATTGTTAATATCATTTACGATTTCATTCAAATCATTACCAAAACACATAATGTCATCACTATATCTGTAATAAACTTTGTACTTGTTTGACATAAACTCATCTAGCTCATAAAGTAACATATTTGCTAACGGAGCTGCCAACGCACAACCTTGCTTTAAAGATTGATATTTACTTCTTAGATTTCCATTCTTATCCCAATATTCATTTTGCCTATAATATCTACGAAACATATTGATTACTGGCTCAGTATCTTTTTCGAAACCTAACAAACGTTCCCATTTGTCAAACATTTTTTCAATCTTTTCTAATAACACAGAATCAAAAAATTTAGAAAAATCACTTTTAACCATTATAACTTTATGACCAGTTACGCCCAAATTTACAATATGATTTGAGATTTCACATACTGTTTGTTGTGTTCCCATACCTTTTTGATATGATCGGCATGACGGATGAATTAAATCTTTAAACACATCACTAACTGCATCAGAAAGTAAACTCATGATAATTCTATCAACTGGTTCATTCATAAACACGGTTCTAAATTCTCCTGGTTTATCTTTTGGTATATCTGCTTCAGTTGGATATGCAATGTTATACGAATCTGTCACAATCAGATTTACAATGTGTCCTCTATAAGATGGATCACAAAATCTTCGTATTAACTTTGGGTTTAATCCCTTTTCTTTAGCATGTTTCAGAGCGTACATGATACGCTCTTCTTTAAATGCTTCCTTCAATAATTTGCTATACATCTTTACTCCTTTCTATCTTTCGTATTCCTCTCTTTCACTTTCTGTTAAATCAACACCAAAATATTCTAATTCTTCAATAGACATATCACATGTGTCTTTAAAATACTCTAATGCACTTTCTCTATCATCTGCAATTAATCCCCATACAAGATTTGTTGCAATTTCGCTCAATCTTTCTTTTGTAAAATCATCTAAACTTAGCATATTCATTCTCCTTTTATATTATACTACATACCATTATATTATACTACACAGTTAAATTTCAAATTTTTTTACTATTAATCCATATGCTTTTCGTAATTCTTCGACCATTGCAATAGCTTCATTGACATTTATCAATAGATTAGTATGTCCAGCCAATGCCATGACTAACCCTGCGTCAACGTCAATTGCATTTTCTTTCATGGCTTTTTTACTTAAACGCACCACATCATCATTTATGACCCAAGTGTGAGGTCTAAAATCATTTGCCGTAATTACCATGTTGACTCCGCTATTTTGCTCAAATTTACATTCTCGCAAAGATACGACAATTCTATGATTTCCATATCTGTATACAAATTCTGCGCATGGGTATTCATGCCCATTCTCCATATCCCATATAAATTGCATGTAATCTTTTCTAAGACATTTATTTTTTAGTTTCATTTTTATTCTCCTTTTTCATAGTTTACGTTAAAACCTAATCGTTTCAACTCATTTATAAAAGCATGGCTACAATTACAATAGTCATCTATAGAATCAATATCATGTTGATCCATTTGCATTTGTTTTTTATTTACTTCGATAAATTTTACAAAATCATCTGCTATAAACTTCATGACATCATAAAAGCTATGCATTTGTTCTTTGTTCTTTCCATATATAATATAGATAGAATCTTTCAACACTGTGCATAGCTCGTTTTCTGTATTAATGTATAACGCTACAAACACCATACGTTTCTCCTAATCTTCAATAGTAACTAATTCCAAGCCTTTTAAATATTCTTGACACATATCGTCATATTGTTGACAATACGTTTTCATGTTCTCATAAAAGCTGCGTTTCATGGTCGTTTGTTCCCAATCCAATTCATCCATCATGATTTCAGGCATTTGATTCATGTTATATTCAACCATTGTGTTTTCATGCCAATCCCATTTGTAAACAGAATCTTGACTATCGCTTACTAGGATTGAAAACGGCATTCCGTCAATACTGCTAAAGCTTTCACATACTAAATCGTAAGTCATATTTGTTCACTCCTTTCTAATCTAAATGGTTTTCATAGAATTCACGTTGAAAATCATCGCCACGCATTAAGGTTGCCGTTTCTGAGCTGCTTGGACAAATATATGGGATATTTGTATTATTCCATGTATTCAATTTCACGACAAATCTGCTTGGTTCTTCGTTTCGAACACAAGACCAATCTTCATCTGGTCTTAATGTCCAATGTCCTTCCCATCCATTAAAACCAACTCTAACAGGATTTACTTCGACAACATAGACGCTTTTCTTTGTGACTTTGACAACTCTATAAAAGCTATTCAACGTCATGCTATATCCCCAACATGAATGAAAAATATCACCAACTTTAATACCATAATCATTGGTTACTTCTTTCGTAAATTTCTCAATAGGTTGAGAATCATCTGTTAATGCTTGCGCCCATTGGTATTTATCTTCTGCAAATTTAGACCACCATAGTTTTTGTCGGCGACTCCAACGAAAGCCTTTTTCTTTCAATGCGTTTCTAGTTTCTTCACTTGGTATTCCGTTGAATGTAATTTCAATACCATTCATTTCTTTATTTTGATTTACTAACATAATTATTCTCCTTCATTCCATTTTGAGCTGCTAATTTTGAATGTCGTGCAACTCTTCACGTACTTTTTAAAGTCTTCGTATGGCAATAAATCCAGATTAAGATTGATTGAATTATCCATATTAATGCAAGTTACTTGATTTGCATAACTTGCCATTTTTAAAGGAACGCTTGCACAATAGATATTTTTTCCTTTGAATTCATAGTCACGCATATCTTTTATACATGGCGCATGTTCCAAGCCATGCTCACGAAAATACCTTTCAACATTTTCATGTCTTGTGACTATGATATCGTTACAATTCCAGTCACGTTCCATATAAAAACGCATACCACCAAGATTAGGAAAGTATGCGTCATGCCTAATATCAATAGGACTTGAAATTACCCCATTGGATACATAAATTGTTTCCCCGTTGCGATACAAGCGTTTTGCTTGTCCTTCAGTGATTTCGCTATAATAGCGTCTATCTAGTTTTTGATTCTTAAATAACATTTACTTTAACTCCTTTTCTAATAATCAACTTCTACTTTTTGTGGATCGAAATATTCTGCCGTGTTTAGCAGCTCGTCCATTTCTTCAACGCTCATGTTAAATTGTTGAGCTAGTTCTAATAGTACTTCCATGATGTTTTTATTCCTTTCTAATTAATTTCATTCATGAACTTTTCAATAGCCTCTTCATCAGAATCTGCATATATATTTCTGACAAAATTTCCATCATTCAATACAATATACACACCTTCATAGAAGCTGCTTTTCTCTAAACTCAAAAATAATTTACGAGCCAATTTCATAATAGTTCACCTTCCTTTTCTACAATAAACTTAGTAAAAAGTTGTCAATAGTTGCAAACAGAGTAGTGTTGTCAATCCATTCACAAATTTTGCCTGCTGCATACAATAGTGTGAACGCAACACAACCCCATTCAATCAATTTAATAAAGTAGTATTGTGTGTATGAACGTTCACTTTCTGCTTTTTCTTTTGCAATGCGCTTTTGCTCATAAGCTGCATTTGCATTGTTTGCCCACTTTTCAATAGTCATGACTTTCACCACCTTTCTACATACATAACATTCCGGTGTCTTCCATCCAATAGCATCCTGCTACACCCGTATAACCAGTTACAAATACATGGTCTTCCAATGTATAACCATATTTATATGTGTTATTAGGAAAACGATCGTCATATTCAGACCATTCCTCACCATACTCTTCAAGTACATAAGTAAGTGTGTCGTTAACAGCGCTCCACTCTTCTGTATCTAATTCATGGATATCTGTATAAGCCAGAGTGCAAACATCTTTGAAACTTATACTTTCTCCTTTTTGGAAACGCTTGACGATCTCTAGACATTTATTCAATTCATTATTCATATCATTTCATCTCCTTTCTATTCATAATACTGAGCATATAAATGCCCATGATATTCACTTACATACTGATGAGCATTCTCATCTTTTGAAATAATTTGTGTTGTTAGAACGTCATGAGCGCCAACTACACAACCCCCTAAAAATGCACCTATTATCAGTGCTGCTACTAATAATTTTTTCATAATAGTTCCTCCTGTGGTGTTTACTTGCACCTATGAAGACACTTCATGAGCATCCTCATAGCGACAAGCAAATGTCGCTTTATAAAGTCCGACTGTTTTAACTGCCAAGTCCTCGCACGCCCTCGCCATCCAAACCGAGTTGTGGCTATGTATTTTAAATGCTGCTTCATTGCCTTTCATTTGTTGCAGCATTTTTTAAAATCCATAAGTACATAACGTGGATTTTAAACGCAAGTTGTCGGGATTCAGTTTTCAAAGACCAAAGTTCCAAACTTTTTTAGGCAGTAAGGCTCTGCCCTATTTTTTATACAGTGATAGCTCTGTTGATTTTTTTTCGTGTTTCATGCACGTTAAGCCCAGTCCCTTTACAAGTCTTGCTTGTAAAAGAAAAACGCCCTCATAGCGTTCATTTTTGGACTATAAAAAATACCTTTATAAGCTCAAAAAATATAAGGCTCATAAAAGCAAAGACGTTTTCAAACGTCTAAAAATATAGTGGTGTAAGATTTTATACCACTAAAAAAGTTGTATATATATGATTGATATACCACATATAGACAACCTTTTTATTAATATAAAATGTAAAATAAAATCAGGCTTTTTTGCCTGATTTTATTTATTTTCATTTAAGCTTTTTTCTTGAGTAAAGTTTTTAATATTGTCTGGTAACAACTTGACGATTTTTTTACCAACTTGCTTTTTGATTTTATCGTTAATAATACTAGCGTTTTCCTTTTCATCATCCTTAAGGGTAATATAAGGTGTCAAGCGCTCACGTGTTAGGGTTCCTATTCCACTATAGAATTCTTTATCGCTAATATAAGGGATATCACGCATAGCCTTATTCAAACAACCTTTCATTTTTTTGGTGCTCAAACCGTTACTTTTTACAAGTAAGGCACTGACTAAACGCATAAATAAAGTGTTGAAATTATTTAAGACAAACTCATTACTAGTATTTAAAGAACTGAGCATATCTTGCATGGTTGAAAAGTCATTTTTGGATATTTCAAGTTCAAACACTTGCAAAAACAATGCTTTAAATTGAGTGTAATTATTATCTAACATACAAGTTTTAAAAGAATAAGCACCCTTTGAACCTAAAACGCTTGTAAGTGGTTTTAGTTCGTGTTTCAAGTTGTTGCTTGCGATTTTTTTTATATCGCTTAAATATTGCATATTTTCGATATAAGTTTCGCTTACTGTAGAAAAGCCCATACTTTCACCATATGATAACACGTTTTTAATATCATCATTGACACTATCAACAAACGCTTTTTTTACGTTCCAAGCCGTTACAAGATGTAAAGCTTTTTTGCTACTTGACAAGTCAATCTTGATTTTTTTAAGTTGACTTGCGTTGAAAGCAGTTTTTAACTCGTCAATCGTGCTTTCACATTTTGCCATAGTTACATTTTGTAAACAACTCATTTCGTTTTTAATAGTTTTTTTAGTTTCTAACATAAATAACACCGTCCTTTTCTTATAATAGTTTTGTTAGAATATCAAGGTGATATATCACCTATCAACTTATATTGTTATACGCTCATAGCCGATATACCATTTTTTGTTTTTGTTAATAAAGATAGAATTATCACAAGCCTTTTAAAGTCATAGCGATAAAAAGCCTTAGTTAAAATACACCTATAACAGGTCACTGCCTGTATAAACCTGTATCCTTATTACACATATATTATACATCATACCTAAAAAAGTAGGTAAAATAAGCATTTTATACACTATGGGGGTGCTAAAAACCACTGTTAATGCCTTTATATAAAGCGTTTTAGTAGGCTACTAAACACACACACCACGAATCGTTATAGTCATCGCAAACATATTTAACCACATACTAAAAAAGCAATTTTAACAATCGCCAAATTAACTAAAATCAAACTTTTTAACCTATCAAAACTACCTCTCACCACTCCCTACTATTAACAAAAAATACGCCAAAAATATAACCAAACATGCTATACTATATTTATAAGGAAAGAGGTATATATAATGAAAATATGTTCAAAATGTGGACACGAGAATGACATCAACGCATCCTTCTGCAATAACTGCGGAGCAGATATCAGTGGCAACCCCCAGCAAGAACCTAAAGGAGATCCAGATCTCATGACAACTTGCCCTGCTTGTGGAGAACCAATATCTAAACAAACAAATATATGTCCACACTGTGGTATTAACATTTCCGTATATAAAGCAAAGCTATATGAAGAAGAGCACCCAACGACTACTACACAAAAAGCGATTGGTGGTTTTTTCGGTTTTTTGGGAGTATTTCTAATCATAACGTTTGTTGCTGCATTCTTATAAGCATCACACTATATCTATTAAATAGAATAATCCAACCAACTAATTGGTTTATGCAATGTTATTTCAATGACATACTTGCAGGCATTACATTAAATGCAATGATGTCCTCAACAACAAAATACAACGCTAGGTGGGGGTTATGTTTAACCCTAGCAGCAGGAATCTTCTGGGAATACATAACACCTCTATTTAATAGCAGATCAATTTCTGATCCATTAGATATAGTTGCTTATCTTACAGGTTTTTTAATTTTGACAATAATTAATAAGATTGAATTCTAACCTTCTAGGGAGCACATACAGTGCTTCTTTTTATTTACCTTCTATTTACATTCTGATTCAAACAACAGCTCACCATACACTCTCTAGAAGCTCATAATGAACATTACATTCAATTTCTGATGTTTCATTTTTTGCTGTTGTTTCTCTCGACAGCCCCAAGACTGGGGCGTTGTCGAAAGGGGTTGTGTACATACAGTTAACAATTAGAAGACACATGATTTTAAATTTGGTTTTAACAGACAATTAATTTACATTTGATGGTTAATTTTGATTTTCTATTTGATGTTATTTTTTTAGGTTACATTTTGTTTTGATTTTTTGTTTGCTGTTTGTTTGGTTAAGGGGGTAAAGGGGGACGTGCCCCCTATGCGAGCAAGCTTGCGAGCGAAAGAGAAACATGAGCGAGTGAATGGGAGCGAATGTTTCTCCCTAAATGGCTAGAACATTTTTTATATGTATTTAAATGTCTGCAATATTTTTTGCATTTGTGCGTTTTATTGTAGAGACACCATTGAAAAATTTCTTCATTTTTTGCACCGTATTGTATGTAGTATAATATTTTTCTTGCTTTTAATTTTTTTTCTGATATGATGTTTTTGAGGTGATAATTAAATATGAAAAAAAGTTTTTTATTATGGCGGTCGATTATTGAAAAATCAAAAGACCATTGCGAAATGACTGCTGTTGCTGCCTTTTTGTCGTCCATGCAATATGAAAGTGATTATTTAGGTAGTTTAATTGTTCACGTTAATCAAATTGGCGCAACTTTATATGGTGTTGTCCCTGACAGGCAACAAAAGAAAAAAATTTTAAACGGATTACATCAATTACGAGATTTACAACTGATTCAAATGAAAGAATTAAGTTCTTTCACATTTGAAATTGTTTTATGTAATTTTAACAAAAAATATGAAGACACTGGCGAAAGTTATGTGGTTTTGTATACAGAGGATTTGATTAATATTTTTCGATCTGATACAACTGTAGATAAATTTAAACTTTATAATGTATTCACAACTGTTATAACACATATGGATTATTCAAAAAAAATTGAGCAAATACTTCGATATAAATTTTGTACAACACCAATATGCTTCTTAGCTAATCGGGCTGATATGTCATCTAGAACATTTACAAGCTATGTTCAAGAGTTAGAGAAACTTGGTATTTTATATGTAATGCATTCTAACGGTATGTATAATGTATATAAAAGAATGAGAGTTACAAATATATATTGTCGAGCTGCTGATAACGAGTTATGTGGTAAATATGCAAAACAAATCAATTTCATGTCTAGCAATGAGTTTACATATGATACAAACTTCAGACGTAAGATGAAACAAATATATAATCAAATTTGTAAAGGTAAAATTGATTATTCTGAAAGTGTATATGACGAGTTAATCATGTATATCAATGATTCAGAAACGGCTGTTGGTTATGACATTAATATAGTATACGAGGCGCAGCAAAAAGCGTTAAAAAATTGTAATTAGTATGTAGTATAATATTGTTTTTCTCCGTATTTATGGTATAATACAAGTAGGTCATACAAGACCTGATAAATTTTGTGGCTAGTATGTAGTGTAATATACTTGCCAAGAAAGTTGGTGTAATGTGGGAAAATACGGATTAAAGATAAAAAACATAGAGGCAGGTATTCTCTATGAATGCAATCTTGGTGTTCGTGACTACATGGAAACAACAGATGCAATGCTTACTAAGTCTCTGTTTTACGACTTTCTCTTAGAAAATGGAATGCAAACCTATAATGATAAATCTACTAGAGATATTATCTGTGTGCAATTTGGGTTTGGATCGTCATCTTATAAAGAGCAGGTAAAAAAACTTGAGCGAACAATCAAACGTATGAATCCTTCAACTATTTTTGTGTATGATAGTAAGATAGAAAAACTTAAGCAAGCATTGGACAAGGCCAAACTTAATAAAGACAAGTATGACAAGAGGAGTGCTCAAGAACTTCGTACTATGTTCTACAGGGATGGCGTGTCGGTCACCTATGTTTCTAGGTATAAAAACGGAGACATACGAGATAGCGAAACTATACACTACAAAATGTTGTATAGAACGCCAGGCAAGGCAAAGTTGGGATCATGTATGTTTATCAGAGATGAGCTGTTTGATGATGCGGATCATTTCTTGAAAATGGGTATTCAATTGCCAACTCACAATTCCCCTATTGTTGAGATTGGAGCTTATTCTTCTTTGGTTACAAGTACCATTGTAGGCAAAGTCAAAATTGAACCAGAGAACATATTGATTCTTAAAGATGTTGATTCTTATTTCAACACAGATGTTGTTAGTGTTGAAATTGACGAACAAAATCACTGTCTTGCAAAACATATATCTGATTATAAATTGAAGAATACGTTATTTGACGGTCAAGCTTTAATCGATTCTAGCCTATTCCCCTTATGGGCAGACGGCTACATCTTGTTGAGACAACACTTTTTCAAAGCTGCTGCATTTGTGTCAAATATTCAGTTGTTCTTTAAGGATTATTTTGGCGATCAATATGAAACAGCAGAAGTTGTGGATATGTTTGGAAACAAGCATTTAGCTAAGGACATTAAGTTGATTACAACGGACAATGCCATAAAATGGTCAAAGTTTAACGTAACTTACGAATACTGGTCTGACTGGGTTCGTAAAAATGGCAGTATGTTCGGTATTGTAAAAACTGCACATCCTAGCAAATTAGGAAAAGTTCAACGTATGTCATATCAAATGATTAATGCGTTGGATATGGATACCATGCCTGATGTAGTTCAAACAAGTGTTGAATATATAAAAAAATTGAAGAGAAATGATAACACATTCTTAGATTACTTGAGAGATAATCAAAATTTCTCTAATGATTTCGAAGTGTTGTTGGCTCTTGTAGATCAAAATCCTGATTTTGTACATAGCACTTACTTTAAAGAAAGGCGTGGCGCAATTATTTCAAATTATGTCATGAAGTTTAGAAACGGAAAAGTCATACAGAATGGTGACAACTTAGTTATAGTTGGTTCTCCTTATGCAATGTTATTACATTCTGTTGGTGAGGACGTTAATAAGGACGACACTTTTGAACAAGAAGATTGTGCTATGCAATGTTACACAGAACGTTTTGATGATGGTGAGTATTTGGCGGAGTTTAGATCGCCATTCAATTCTTGTAATAACTTGGGTTATTTACACAACCATTATCATGACAAATTTAAAAGATACTTCCCTTTTGGGAAACAAATTATTGCAGTTAATATGATTGGTACGTCATTTCAAGATAAAAATAATGGGAGCGATCAGGACTCAGACCAACTATTTGTTACCAATCAAAAACAGATAGTAGAACATGCAAGATATTGTATGCAAAACTATCCTACAATTGTTAATAACATTCCAAAAGAAAAGAATCATTATTCAAATACTACAGAAGATAAAGCATTAGTAGATAACAAAATAGCCGCAGGAAATATGGCTATTGGAGAATCTAGTAATCTTGCTCAGTTGTGTTTGTCTTATAGTTATTCTTTAGAGGATAACGCAAAATATCTAAATTATACGTGTATATTGAGCGTATTGGCTTAATTATTGGGTCGGTTCTAGGGAAACCTAGTTCAAAAAACATTCGGTTAATTACTGGAACTCGTTGTAAAACGACAATCAGTAGCCACTCTTGTGAATGCCATAGAAGTATCAAGAAGGTTCAACGACTAGGAGAATGAGTAGGCAATCAATAATTTCTCCCACGAAATCGAATACCTAAGTCGTCTTAAGATATGGTAAAGATATAGTCTCACACTCATAGTAATATGAGAAGCCGAGGATAAAGAGCCTTGGATATAAGAATTTGCAGGCAGCTATCGACAATGCCAAGAGAACGTATTCTGTCGATCTGAACGCAGAAATAGCACGTATTAAACAAGATATGGATATTGATACAAATAAGTTTCCTGCTTTTTGGTTTATTCTTCAACGCAAAAATAAATTTGCAAAATCTGTGATGTTCAATGAAGAATCAAGACAGAAAAAGAAATTAAAAATCGAGCAGAAAACAAATCCAGATTTACAATGTCCAATGAATTATTTATTTGACTATAAATTCGAAAGAGTCAAACCAAACTACGAAGAAATTCCAATGTCAGAGTTCTTTGTTAAGCATCCATTAGATACAAGTCATAGAAAATCTAAACAGATTGAATCGTTAATACAAAAGTACTCAATAGAGCTATCGCAGTATTTTATGGACACTGATGAGAACAATAACACTTTTCTTCTAGAGGAAGACTTTGAAGAATTAATAGAAAGAATAAAATCCATTCATATTTCTAATAAATATGTTGGTTTAATGTCATGGCTGATTGATCGTGCGTTTAAAATTACTCCGCAGATGCAGTCAAACAAAGAAAGTTGCAATTCTAATATGTGGCGCAATCGTCCCATATTATTAAAGGTTTTATACACAATAAACCCCGAAGCGCTATTAAAGTGCTTCAGTAAAGGAATTATTTGATATACCGAATAAAAATCAGGGCGAGTTTTCTCCCTACAGTACGCAACTTTTTAAGGGTGACTTAATCTAGCACATGAGAGGCAGTGTATGTTGCCTAGATACGGAGGATTTAAAATGACTAAAAACGAATTAATCAGAGCATTAGCTCAAAACTTAGACTTCACAATTAAGGATACAACTGAAATTGTTGAAGTATCTGTAGAAACAATCAAAGAATTATTAATCAAGGGAGAAGATATCAATTATCCAAACTTTGGTAAATTTGTAACTCAAATTGCAAAAGAACGTACTAGAGTTAATCCTACTACTGGAGAAAAGGTTGAATGTCCTGCTCATAGAGTAGTTAAGTTCAAACCTAGTCAGTCTTTTAAAGATTTGATTGCAGAAAAATAAACAACAACTTTGGGAGGTCTTGCACTTCCCTCCATATCGAGTAATACATTCATAGACCACTCCAACCAAGGCTTGCAGACCATCGTAGAGTTTATGAATGTTGGTGAAAATCCAACTATACTCGACCATAAAAAAATTCAGAGAGGAGGTTCGAAAACCTCTTCCGTTACAACACAGGAGCTGAACCTGTTTCAGCATACATATTAACTTGATATTTATTTGTCTTTATAGAAGGTAGGTGATTAACCCCTTCTTTCCAACGTACTTATCACAAATAGGTTGAAGGTTAATATGTATTTACACATGTAAATCGTTGGACTAAAGCCAATGATTTGCACCAATCAAAACAAAAAGAACGCATACAGCAATCTAAAAAAGTATCAAGAACAAATAACAGTAAAAAACAATGGTTTATAAAATTATCACTTTAAAGCGTTCTTACTATTAAAACCTTCAACAATACGTATAGTGTGGAATTGTTGAAAAGATTGTTGTGGCATGAATAGCTATCATGTGCATGACAACCGTTCTGGTTAATGGTTATCCAGTAAAATGGGTAAAATATTTTCCCACAAATGGCTTATTGGCACAAAGATGTTTTCCAACTGTAATAAATTAAACTGTTTTCTCATTTTACGGTGAATTTCCAAGCATGTTTTCATTACTCCTTTTACATATATATCAATAATTCGGTTGGAGGATATCTTTGTGTTAATAAGTCTGCGCATATCAAGATAGAGTAGTGGCAACTCGTTAGATAGAACTCTAAAGACCGTAGGTTCGAATCCTACTCTTGATTACCAAAAGAAAACTCATACAGCAACTTTTTGCAGAAGACTGTTAATCTTTGAAATGAGTTTTGAATATCGCTAAAACGACTCAGACAGCAAATTAAAGACCAAACTATATCAAACGTTAATTTCAAGAAAGTTTAATTGTGTGTCATTTAGACGCATTTCATTTTCAGAGTCGTTAAACTTTGTTAATTATAAGCGAGCACTTGCAGCAAATTATAAATTCAAACGCCATGTATTATTTTGAAACGGTGCTCGTATATTGGGCGTTTAAGGAGAAAAAGAGATGAAAATTGAAGACATTAAAAATGAATTGAATTCTGAACTTCAATGCACAGAAAATGGTGCGTTGGGTTATGCGACGTCTGGAAAAGCTTTATTAGATATGAACTTTAAAACAAGTTCTATGCGAAATATGACTAACAGTGATATTCTTGCATTATTTAATGTAGCAATGGCAGAAGATCCAAAAATGACAATTAAATGGTTGTTCTTTTTAAGGGATCGAGAACAAGGTATGGGCGAACGTAAATCTTTTAGAATTATGTTAAAGGATTTATGTGAAGATAGCCCCAATCTTGTTATGAAGTTAATTCCATTAGTTCCATATTATGGTAGATGGGATGATTTGTGGTGTTTATTGGACACTAGATATACGTATGTATTTCAGGAGTTAATTACTGTTGTCGGTGATCAACTTTCGGCTGACATTCAAAACATGAAATCAAACAAACCTATTAGTCTTTTAGGCAAATGGTTACCTTCTTTATCTAGTAAAAAACAAGAAAATAGATGTTGGGCTGCTAAAATTCGTAAAGCTTTGTTCTTAAGTAAAGAAGAATATAGAAATATTTGTACTTCACTACGTAAGTATTTAGATGTTGTTGAGGTCAAAATGTCTGGAAAAGAATGGTCAAAAATTAATTATGAAACAGTTCCTTCTCGTGCTAATTTAATCTATAGAAATGCATTTTTGAGGAATGATGAAGCTAGACGTGTCGAATATTTAGAATCCTTGAAGAAAGATAAAGCTAAAATCAATGCAAAAGTCTTATCTGCTTCTGATATTGTTCATAGTTATTGTGACCCATCAGGATGGCACATTCAAGTTCAGTCTTATGATGAATCTTTAGAGCAACTATGGAAGAATCTTCCTAATTATATGCCAGATGGTGCATCTGCTATTGTTGTTTCTGACTCATCTGGAAGTATGCTAACTAAAGTTGGAAATACAAATTTAACTGCTTATGAAGTTTCTGAAGCGTTAGCTATTTATATGAGTGAAAGATTAACTGGTGAATTTAAGGATTGTTTTATTACATTTAGTAGTAAGCCACAGTTGTTGAATATGTCAAATTTTAAAAGTTTGCATGAGAAATTAAAGTATTATAATTCTGAGGCTTTAATGTCTAATACAAATATTAAAGCAGTTTTTGACTTGATTTTAAGAGTTGCTGTTAATAATCATTATTCACAAGAAGATTTGCCTCAAAACATTATTATTTGTAGTGACATGGAATTTGATGAGGCTCAAGGATATTTTTGGGAGCCAAACGCAAGATATTCCAAAGCAGACTTTGAGGTTATTAAAGATGAATATGCTGAACATGGATATAAAATGCCAACCTTAACATTCTGGAATATTTGCGGACGAACAAATACTGTTCCATTACAAGAGAATGAATTAGGTATTCATTTGTTGAGTGGATTTAGTCAGGCTATTGTAGACATGGCATTCAGTACTAAACTTGATCCATATGAATGCTTAATGGAAAGATTAAATAGTGAAAGATATAACATGGTTGAAGAGGCGTTGTCTGATGAAAAATAAAGTGTATTTAGACTATGCTTCTACTTCCCCTCTTTCTCAGAGTTTTCTTGGAAAGTTGGATATTTTGGCTATTGATTGGTCAAATCCAAGCTCTTTGTATGGCTCAGGCCACTACAATAAACATGTTATTGAAAAGACTCGTGAAAAAATAGCAAATATGATTAATGCCGAACCAGAAGAGATTATTTTTACTTCTAGTGGTTCAGAAGCAAATGCTTTAGCTATTGATGGGTTTTTGAAAGCAAATAAAGATTACGAGGCAATTTGCTCAAATATTGAGCACGCTTCCATATATAACAATCCAAATGCATTACATGCTTTAAGAGTAGATGAAAAAGGATTTGTATCCCCTGCTCTTTTAGAAAATCATGAACATAAGTTAGTATCTGTTATGATGGTCAACAACGAAATTGGAACATATCAACCGATTAAAGACATTGTTGAAATCGCTCATAAAAATGGATGCATTGTTCATACGGATGCAGTTCAAGCATTTGGAAAGACAGAGATTGATGTCAAATATCTAGATGTAGATATGATGTCTATTTCTGGTCATAAAGTAGGTTCTCTTAGAGGAGTTGGAGCTTTATATGTTAAAAAAGGTATCAAATTAGCTCCTATTATATATGGAGAACAAGAAAATGGTTTAAGAGGTTCAACTTATAATGATTTTGCTATTAAATCTTTATCTAATGCGTTAAATGACGTAAATTATGATGATTTAATTGGCATAAAGTCAAAAAGAACATTCTTATTAAATCGTTTAATGAAGAATGAACATATTAGATTAAATGGTTCTTTAGATATGAGAGCCGAATCTAATATTAATATTAGAATTAAAGATATTTCAATTAGTGGAATGCAGATTGTGCAACTATTAGATGATGCAGGATTTGAAGTTAGTTCAGGATCTGCTTGTCATTCTAGTAGTGCAAAACCAAGTCATGTATTGAAAGCTATTGGATTATCTGATGAAGATGCTTTACATAGCATTCGCATTACTATCGGCAAAGAAACGTCTGTTCAAAATTTAATAGATTTTGCCGATGCGTTAGAAAATATTATAGAAATGAATTTAACTGCCTAGAAATGGGCAGTTTTTTTTATTTATAAACGGAGGAACAAAAATGATTACAAAGGAAATGAAATTAACTTATAAATTAGACAATGTATCTTTTGCCGGAAATGGCAATTTAATTGATTCAGAGGCAGAAATTGTTAAATTGATGGAAGATTTGAAAGCTGTATTTGGCGATAAAGAATTTACTTTAACGGCGGCAAGTCGTTCTAAACAGATGATTGATAATGCCAAGGATTTTGTAGATGAGGAATAGTTGTCGGATGGTAAGTAAAGGAAAAGAAATTAATGCAGAAGAATTCGAGAAGATTCTTTCAGAATGTGAAGCTAAAATGTCTGGATTAAATGAAGATGACTGGCAGGATATTATTGATCGACATGGTTTAGATATTAATAGAGACACATTAAGAAAGAATTGTACAGGAATTTTTGGTTCTGTTTTTGTTAAACAGTACTATGAAGAAAAAAATGCCAAAGAGGAATATTCAGATAACGAATATATTCAAAAGTTAGAAGATAAGAAACGTGAATTAGAACGTGAAAAGATTAAATTTCGTGATGAACGAAATGCATGGAATAAGCAAAATTATGCTAATGCACGTTTAGAAGAAACATTACATTTATTAGAAGATAATCTAAAACAGATTGGTAATGTTGAATTTAAAGTTCATGAAATTCCAGATTCTCATGGCGAAAAAGAATTAATAATCTGTTTATCAGATTTACATATCGGACAAACATTTGATTCTTATTTTGGCAAATATAATACGGACATTGCTAAGCAAAGATTAAACCAATATTTAAATAAGATTATTCAGATTGGTAGAACACATGATATTGGGAGTGTTAACGTTGTGAATTTAGGGGATACCATCAGTGGAAGTATCCATAAGACTTTGCAAATTACAAACAAAGAGAACGTGATTGAGCAAATTAAAATTGCTTCAGAGTTAATTGCAAGTTTCTGTTATGAATTAACAAATGAATTTAATAGTGTCAAATACTTTGCTATTAATGGAAACCACGATAGACTCGACAAAAAAGAAGATGCATTACATGATGAGAGATATGGCGATTTAATTAACTGGGCGGTAGATATTATGCTTGCAAATGTAGATAACTTTCATTATCTAAACCATAGAAATTTAGATAATGGTATTGCTGATATTAATGTTTTAGGAAGAACGTATCTAGCATGTCATGGAGATTTTGACCCAATGTCTAAACAAGGTGTTGCTAATCTATCTTTTATGTTAGGAGTGTTCCCTACTGCTATTTTAAGAGGACATATGCATTATCCTGCTATGAGCGAATTAAACGGGGTTCAAGTAATTCAGAGTGGAAGCGTAGCAGGTTGTGGTGATTCATATACCATCGAAAAACGTTTGAATGGGAAACCATCTCAGACAACATTGGTGTGTGATAAAAATGGTATTGAATGTATTTACAATATTCAATTGGATTAAGGAGAAAATATGAATAAGTTAGATGAAATTCGAGAAGAAATTGCAGATGAAGCCATTGACGATTTTATTGTTGCGTTAGATGGCGCTATCGAACTTACTTTTGCAGATATGGTAGATGAAGGATGCTCTTACACAGAAACGGCAATTGCTAAATCTGTCATGACTAGTTTTGTGCATAATTTCTTTGAATTGTTAGAAGATGGTTCAGACGAAAACGCATGTTGCGGAGAATGTTCTAACTGTCAAGCTTAATAAATAAGAGGAGATGGTTGTATGGCGTATATGAAAACCCCTAAAACTCCTGCTGAAATCAAGAAGGCTACTGCTCCTACTCTACGAAAAGAGTATGCTGCATTAGCTGATCAATATAAGAAGATATTAAATGACGAGCTGATCAAATGTCCACATTGTGGCGAATGGTTGGCTCGTTCTAATTTTTACAAATCAAGTAAATACGGATTAGGTTATTACCCTATTTGTAAAAAATGCGTTATTAGTAAAGTTGAGCAAATTAAAGACAAAGATGATAAACCGAATGAAACAAAAGAGTCGGTTATCAATATGTGTCGTGAGATGGATATTCCATACGTTGATTCGCTATATGAATCATGTGCTCATACGATCTATAACGAAACAGGAGAAAAAGTTAAAAGTTCTCCTTTTAAACAAATGCTGACTAGTTTATTGAGTTTGCCTCAATATATTAATCAAACATTTAAAGACAGTGAATTGCCTTCTGATTATGAAAATAATGGAATGCGAGGAAATGTTAAGAAACAAACTATTAAAAGATTTGGCAATGGATTTACCAATGACGATTATTTGTTTTTACAAGATGAATATGATGATTGGGTAACACGCTATGAATGTTCTACTAAAGCACAGGAAGAAATTTTTGTTAGGCTATGCTTTAAAAAACTAGAAATTCGCAAAGCAACTTTGCAAGGCAAACCGACAAAAGATTTAGACAGTAGCTATCAACAATTGATGTCTACAGGGAATATTACACCAAGACAAAATTCATTAGATACTTTATCAGAAGGACAGACATTTGGTCAATTAATTCAGAAATGGGAGACTGAAAGACCTATTCCTGAATGTGACCCAGAGTTAAAAGATGTTGACAAAATTGGACAATATATAGATGTGTTTTTTAAAGGTCATATGGCTAAGATGTTAAATCTGCAGAACCCTTTACAGAAAATATACGAGTCATTTATGAAAAAATTTACTGTTACTCGCCCTGAATACCAAGAAGACGATGATTCAGAAGAGTTATTCGACAAGATATTTGGAGAGGTATCAGATAATGGCTAAACAAAAAAGTGCTCAACAAGTTGTCCAAGATAAAGCAAACAAAATAATGGATGGGGTAGCTGCATGGTGTTCATTTTATAGAGCAAACCCTCAGAGATTTGCTAAAGATTTTTTACATATTAGATTAAAACTATTTCAGAAGATACTGATATATATGATGATGTGTACTAATTATTTTATATACATTGCGTCAAGGGGTCAGGGTAAGACTTACCTAATAAGCCTATTTTGCGTTATTAGATGTATATTATATCCCGGTACAAAAGTCATTATATCTGCAGGTGTAAAATCACAAGCTTCAGAAGTTATTGGAAAAATTAAAGATGATTTTCTTAAACAGCACCAGTGGGGTTCTGCAAATCTTTGGAATGAGATTAGCGATATTAAAGTGGGTTTAAATGATTCAAGTTGCGAATTTAAAAATGGATCATGGATTAAGATTGTTACAGCAAATGACAATGCACGTTCAAAACGAGCAAATGTCATAGTAGTAGATGAATTTAGAATGGTATCTAAACATGTTATTGATACTGTTTTAAGAAAGTTCTTAAGCGATCCTAGACATCCTGGTTATTTAGATAAGCCAGAATATTCAAATTTACAAGAACGAAATAAAGAGCTTTATGCAACATCTGCTTGGTATTCAAGTCATTGGAGTTTTCAAAAAGTAAAGGCTTTTTGGAAAAATATGATGTTAGGTAGAAATTATTTTGTAGTTTCACTTCCTTATCAAATTGCAATTAAAGAAGGATTGCTTCAGAGAGAACAAGTAGAGGATGAAATGTCAGAAGATGATTTCGATCCAACGATTTATTCTATGGAAATGGAAGCTTTGTTTTACGGCGATACAGACGGAAGTTTTTTTAAGTTTGACGAGCTTAATAACCGTAGAACTTTAAAGAATTGTTTCTATCCTTTAGATGTTTATCAACAAAAAGATATTACAATTCCAAAACTTGTAGCAGGAGAAGAAAGAATACTTTCAGTGGACGTTGCGTTAATGAGTTCCAAGAAGAACGCAAATGATGCTTCGTCATTACTTATAAATAGTGCAATTCCTACTTCAGAAACAAACTACATTAGTAATATTGTATATATGCAAAATGAAGAAGGATTGACAACGGATGAATTAGGTTTAGTTGTTATGAGAACTTTTTATAAATATAAATGTACTCAATTAGTTGTCGATACCAATGGAATTGGTCTAGGACTGTTTGATTTTATTATTAAAGATCAGTATGATCCACAAACTGGAGAAACATACAAAGCATTTACTTGTGTAAATGATGACGAAATGGCATCAAGATGTAAAGTTTCTGATGCAAATAAATGTTTGTGGTCTGTTAAAGCGACTGCACAATTTAATAATGAAATTTGTATTTTACTGAGAACAGGTTTTCAGAACAATAAGATTAATTTGTTAAAACATGAGATTGAGGGAGAAGAAATCCTTCGCACTAAGTTTAAAAGTTTTAATAAATTACCAACTAAACAACAAACTCAATTAAAAATTCCATATGTTCAAACTTCTGCTTTAATTAATGAATTAGTTAATCTAGAGCATGAAATCAAGAACGGAAATATTAAAATTATGGAAAAGTCTGGTATGCGTAAGGATAGATACTCTTCCCTTGCCTATAATTACTGGACTTTACAACAAATTATTAGAAAGAAAAAACCAAAGCGTCAAGAAAGTAACATAGCTGAATTCTTAGCTTCTACTTCTAAGAAAGCAGATTATGGACTATTACGTTAGAAAGGAGGAGGCACATGTTTTGTATATCTTATAAATTGTTATAAACATGTGTTGACTTTTATAACTTTAATGATAGAATAATGTATAAACTTTATAAGGAGATTGTAATTATGAGTAAATATTATTCTATCAATGAATTTTCAAAAATTTTAGGAGTGTCGGCTCAAACACTGAGAAATTGGGACGCAAATGGAAAACTTCATCCTCACCACACTTCTAGCAATGGATACAGATATTATTCTCACGAACAGTTAAATCAAGTTATGAATATAAAACCTAACTTAGATAGAATTGTTATTGGATATTGTAGAGTTTCAAGTAACAAACAAAAAGATGATTTGGAAAGACAAATAGAGAATGTGAAGTTGTATCTCAACGCACAAGGTAAACCTTATGAAATTATTTCTGATATAGGTTCTGGGATCAATTATAAGAAAAAAGGACTAAAAGAACTAATTAAACGAATTTCTCAAAATAAAGTAGAAAAAGTTGTAGTTCTTTATAAAGATAGATTATTAAGGTTCGGATTTGAGATGATTGAATATATTGCAAGTTTATATAACTGTGACATAGAAATAATTGATAATACGGAAAAACCAGAACAACAAGAACTTGTAGAAGATTTAGTTCAAATCATTACAGTTTTTAGTTGTAAATTACAAGGTAAACGTGCTAATAAAGCTAGAAAATTTGTAAAAGAATTAATTGAGGAAGGAAGTGCATCGAATGATAAAGTCAATAAAAGTGAGATTGAATCCAAATAATAAACAATTTACTAAGTTGTTCCAATATGCTGGATGTGCAAGATTCGCTTATAATTGGGCTTTAGTTAAAGAACAAGAGAATTATAAACAAGGAAATAAATTCTTATCGAATAGTGAATTACGAAAAGAATTTACACAGTTAAAGAAATTACCAGAATATCAATGGCTGAATGAGGTAAGTAATAATGTTACAAAACAAGCCATTAAAGATGCTTGTAATGCCTATCAGAGATTCTTCAAAGGACAATGCAAATACCCTAAATTTAAGAGTAAGAAACACTCTACTCCATCTTTTTATCAAGATAATATTAAGATTCGGTTTACAAATACTCATGTGAAAGTCGAAGGCTTTACAATGAGTAAAAAGAAGAATAAACAAAAACTGAATTGGATTAGACTTTGTGAAAAAGGAAGAATACCAACTGACTGTAAATATATGAATCCACGTTTTACTTGTGACGGATTATATTGGTATGTGTCAGTTGGAATTGAGGTAAATGACAATACCTTTCTTCCTTTAAACGATGGAGTTGGAATAGATTTAGGCATCAAAGATTTAGCAATTTCTTCTGACGGAAATATTTATAAGAATATTAATAAAACTCAAAAAGTAAAGAAAATAGAGAAAAGAAAACGTAGGTTGCAACGTTCCATATCAAGAAGATATGAAAAAAATAAGAAAGGAGGAAGTTACTGTAAAACAAGTAACATTATAAAGAGGGAAAAAGAACTTTTAAAAGTAACAAAACGATTAACGAATATTCGTCATAATTATTTACATCAAATAACATCTGAGATAGTGAAACGAGAACCAAGTTTTATCTGTATAGAAGATTTGAATGTAAGTGGAATGATGAAGAATAGACATTTGTCCAAAGCAGTACAACAACAAGGATTTTATGAATTTAGGAGACAAATTGAATATAAGTCTGAATGGAATAACATTCCAGTAATTATAGCTGATAGATTCTTTCCGAGTTCAAAATTATGCAGTTGTTGTGGAAATATTAAGAAAGATTTGAAACTGTCTGATAGAATTTATAAATGTGAATGTGGAAACATCATAGATCGAGATTATCAGGCAAGTCTGAATCTAAAAATGTATGGAGAAAATGTTTTGAAAACACAATCTGTAGCATAACACTTTCAAGTTATTGCAGATATGTACCGAGCGTTAATCGGGAATTTACGCCTATGGAGAGTACAAGAACTTGTGAGTAGTGATTGATTTATTAACACAAAAGCATACTCGATGAAATAGGAATGAAACATAAAAGTTTATAACTTTTTATAAGTTTTCAGTAACGGAGGCTGTGGCGAAAACTGTAACAAAACGAAAGGCAAAGCCTTCCAGTAAAGTGGCTCAAAAGCCAAATCCTGCATTAAGTAGAACGAATAAAAGAAGTGCTAAAGAAATGCAAGAATGGTATGAGAAAAATAAAAACACTATTGAAACATTTAAAAAAGCACAAGATGCGTTGGATTTATTGCAAGTACAGAATCCAACGAAGAGTGCTACAAAAGCGTTTTCTACTTTTACAAAGGAAAATCTAAGGACTTACTTAGAGAACCCCTTTTCCAACTCAAAGAACTTACGTAATTTGAGTAAGTATTTGTATTATAGAAGTCAGGTATATAGACGTCTGATTCAATATAATGCAAATATGATTAACCTGCAATATCGCTCTGTTATTCCACCATTTCAGATAACAGAAGATAATGATCCACAAACAGTATTGCAGTCATATGCAGATACTTTGAGTTTGTTGGAAAAAATGAATTTAAATCTGGCGTTTAAGCCTGCTTGTATCACAGCATTCAGAGAAGATGTTTTCTTTGGATGTGCTTATTTAGATGATACAGGCTTTTTTATTTTGCCAATTGATCCAGACTATTGCAAGATTGCAGGAGTCTATGGAGATGGTTCATTGGCATTCTGGATGGATATGACTTATTTTCAAAAAAATGCAGACTATCTAGAATACTGGGGAGAACCATTCCAGACAATGTGGAAAGAGTATCAAAAAGACACAATGAATAATAGGTATCAACCAATGCCTGAAGAACATTGCGTTTGTTTAAAAGTGGACATGACAGATTGGCAGAATCCTATTCCACCATTTATTGGTCTATTTGATTCGTTGATCAATTTAGAAGATTTAAAGAACATTACTGCTATTGTGGATGAACAACAGATTTATAAAATGTTGGTTGCTACAGTTCCATTAATTAGTGGTAGTGATGATGTAGATGATTTTGCAGTTGATCTTAAAACGGCAGCAATATATTTTAATTTAATTAAAGATGCATTGCCGAATTATACGACTGCATTATTGTCACCTATTCCTATCAAAGATATTCAATTTAACGGGGATCAAACTAGTGATGTGAATAAAGTTGAGAACGCAACTAAATCTGTTTTGAATATTTCTGGTGGTGCACAGGTATTGAATAGTAGCTCAATAGCTGGAACTACGGCATGGAATGGAGCTATTCGTTCAGACGAAGATATGGCTCTTTCTTCCCTATTACCTCAAATTCAAACTATTGTAAATAGATTGGTATCAACTCAATTATCCAATCCATCAAAGATTAAATTCATTGGTGTTACTACATATACAGTAGATGCATTTAGAGATAGTGTAATCAAGGCTTGTACTTACGGTGTGCCAAATAAATTGTTGATTGGTACGTTAAATGGATTTAGTGAATTAGACACATTGTCTATGGCATATTTAGAAAATGATATTCTGCAATTGCCACAGAAATTTATTCCATTACAGAGTTCAAACACTCAAGATACAAGTCAGATTAATGGGGATAGTCAAACACTTACGACTGATGGCGAAAAGTCCATAGATAAGAGAGACAAAGCAAAAGGATAAAAGGATATGAATGAGAAAAACTCAAACTTTATTGTTACGGATGATAAAGACGTGCGTAAAACGCTTATGTCTTGGAATTTACTAGAAATTCACAATAATGACGGTATGTATGTTTTTGTGAATGAACCTAAGAAATTACAAGCAAATTTTGAAAAATTAAATATAGAATTTACGAATACTTTGTATTTTTAGATGAGTCCTTTACTGGACTCTTTTTTTATTTTTGAGAAAGGTGGTGAAGGCTCAAATGGATAAAAAACAACGTATTTTAACCGTTGATGATTTGTATAAATGTTGTGTAGAAAACGATATATTTCACTTCTCTGCTGAAGATTCTAATAAACGTCTAGTAGTTTCAACTCAAGGCTACTTTGAAGCTGAAGAAGATGATGAAATTCAAGAAACTGAAGGTTTAATGGGATTAAAAGTTAAGATTTTCCATACTGGAAAAAATCGAAACAAGTCATTTATCTCTAAAGAAAATACTGAAAAATATATGAGTTCTATTAAAAACAGACCGTTATTAGCATATATTCATCAGTTGCCTGATGGATCTTATGATTTCAAACAACACGACAGACGAACAGTTGTGAATGCAGACGGAGAAGAAGAGATTGAATATCTTGAAAGTCCTATTGGACATTTTACAAATGATGAACCGTGGTTAGAAGAAGATAAAAAGAAGAAGGATAGATATTACGTTCTTGGCAAGGCAGTTGTTTATGAAGAATATACAAAAGCTTGTGAAATTTTAAAAAACAAGAATGGTAGTGATTGTTCAGTCGAACTAGAAATTCAAGATTTCTCTTTCGATGCTAAGAGCAAGACCTTAAATATTGAATCGTTCTTTATTAAAGGTGTTACGTTGCTTGGTTCTAAGGTGAACGTTAAGACTGGTAAGGTCGAAAAAGTGTTGCCCGGGATGGAAGGAGCAAAAGTAACATTGGAAGATTTTATGTCAAATACATCTAGTGATGGATGTTTTGAAAATAACGAACAGAAAGGAGGTAATGAGGATATGAACAAATTTGAAGAATTATTAGCTAAATATAACAAGACAGCAGAAGATATTGATTTTGATTATGTTGATATGTCTGATGAAGAATTAGAAAATAAATTTGCAGAATTGTTTGAAGATGCCGGAGCTGAAGAAGGTGCTGAAGATACAGTTGAAAGTACAGAAGAGCCTGCTGAAGGAACTCAAGAATCTACAACAGAAACAACAGTAAGTACAGAGGAGCTAGAACCTGCTGAGGAAGTTGTTGTAGATGATGAAGAAGGCAAAAAGTCTGAAAAGAAAAAATCCGTTCTGTCTGTTAATGAATTGGAGAATGGTGATTTACAAGTTTCTTTTGAATTAAGTCATGATGCTAAACGTGGAAAGATTTATAAAGCGTTAAGCAAAATAGAAAACGATCCAGACTTTACTGGTTGGCTTGATTTACTTACTGTGTATGACAATTATTTTATTGCAAGAATTTATACCAGAAACGATGATGAATTGTTTGGTCAAAGATACGAATTCGATGCAAATGATAATCTAGTTCTTATTGATGAGCCATATCAAGTGCATGCAGAATTCTTAACTAATGATGAATATGCGGCATTGAATGAAATGCGTAGCAACTATTCTGCAATGGTTAGTGAGTTAGAAACTTACAAATTAAATGAAGCACGTCAATCAAAAGAAGATGTGTTAATCAAAGATGAGACATTCTCTCAATATTTAGATGAAGAAGAATTTAAAGAATTAAAAGCTAGTATGGATAAATATTCTTTAGATGAATTTAAAGAAAAAGCAGATTCTGCTTATGGAAAAGTTATTAAACGTTTGGGCGCACCTAAAAATGCGTCTTTTTCTATGCCTAGACATCAAGTGTTTAGCTTTGAAAACAAAATTGACAGTCCATATGGGGACTTATTTAAAAAATAAAAAATTTAGGAGGAAATTAAAATGGCAATTAAATATCAAATTACAAAACATGGCTATGCTTTCCCTACTAACGTGTTAGCCGGAAAAGGTGGCGAACACATGTACGACTTATTGATGGATAAAGACCGTGCAAATGGTGAAGTTGTAGCGTTAAACGAATGGCAAGGAATGCAATATTTCTCAGTCAAAGAACCTACTGGATTAGCAGCAGTAGTTTTAGAACAAGCAGCTAATGGAAATTGGTATGTGCGTATTACTGCAGCTGGTGATGCTGTAATTATTCGTTCAGTTCCAATGATTGCAGAACAATTTACAAAAGAATTTGAAAGCGAAGCAAACTTCTATAACGCACAGGGTGAAATTGCTCGTGGATATAGAGCACACGAAGGTGACATTTGGGAATTGTCAGCAAATTTATTCGACAAGACACCAGCAGCTAAAAACACATTAACTTATGCATCTGGAAAATGGACTGTTGGAGACTAAGGAAGGAGTTTAGACGAACATGAAGAATTTAGTACAATATTTTAACGTAGAAAATGTTACAGAAGATAACATTAAAGCATTATTAAAAGATGCTGCTTATAATTCATACCAAGATGGTGTGACAAAAGAACAAGCTAATGAAACAATTCGTACAGCAATGTTAAAATTGTTTGAATTAGCTCCAGAAGATTTAAATAACAAGAAATTAGTAAAACGTGCATTGAAACATCACAAAGATGAATTTTTCGAAGTTATCGAAGATATTGTGGATGACATGTTAGTGACTGGATGGAGCAACGACCCATTCTTCATGCAATTTGTTGATATGCACAACATTGCAGACGGAGACAGTGCTACTTTTGTTACACAAGAAGAAGTTATGTTAACAACTGCACTAGTAAGTGGAGATCACCACGATATTATGCTCCAAAGATTAGGTGGTAACCAGAATTATACAGTAACTACTTCAACTTATGCAGCTGCTGTAGGTACAGACATTCGTTTATTCTTAACTGGACGTAAAGACTGGGCAGAATTAGTAAATGCTGTATATAAAGCATTTGACAAGAAAGTTAAAGATACTGTTTACGCAGAAGTGATGAACGTAGGAGATAAATTACCAGTTTCTTCAATGTTTAACAAAGCAATGGCAATTTCAAAAGAAACTAAAGGACAATTAGATGAATTAATTGAAAATGTTTCTGCTGCTAATGACAACTCTGAGGTAGTTATTATGGGTACTTCAAGTGCTTTAGCAAAATTAGAAAACTTAGTAGATGTTAACTGGATTTCAGCTAACGCTAAGAATGAAAAATATGAAACAGGCCGTTTAGGTTTATATCAGGGAACTGCGTTTAAACTATTATAGACGCCGTATAAAGAAATTTGTATGTAAAAATACACATTGAATTGCTGGAAAACCCTAAAGATAAATATGCTACAACGTAAGGATGAAATATACCTAAGCGTGAATGCTACGAAAGTAAAAAGAAATATTTATATGAGAGCGAGGTTAAATCCCCTGCTCTTTTTTAATGGGCAATCAGCAGCCAAGGCTCGAACAGAGCAAGGTTCAACGACTATCCCGTAAGGGAGTAGGTTTGCAAGCGATTGGCAAGCCGAAGTGGTGTGCGTCATTTATTGATGATGAAGATATAGTCTGCACTCTTAGCGAAAGCTAGAGGTTCTAAAAGAACAACAGGGTTAGCGACCCATTTTTATTTTCCAAATAAAAGAAGAACAGGGATTGATAAAATGAAAGAATTGTGTGGAATATACTGTATAACAAATACGGTAAATAATAAAAAATATATTGGACAATCTAAAAATATACACAAAAGATGGAAAGTCCATAAAAGTTATTTAAATAAAGGTAAACACGTAAATGAACATTTGCAATTTGCCTGGAATAAATACGGAGAAGATAGTTTTGATTTTTCGATTTTGGAATTATGTAATATTGATGAATTAGACGAAAAAGAAACTAGTTATATTTTAAAAATGAATACAATGGATGAAAATATAGGGTATAACCTTCAATGTGGTGGAGGTGTAAATAGAATAATTGCTGAAAGTACTCGTGCTAAACTCATTGAGGCTGGCAAGAAAAGCCATATAAATTATAAACCTGACCCAAATAAAAGGGCGTGGAATTATGGTAAAAAAATGCCACCAGAATACGGTGAGAGGGTTAGACAGGCTAGGCTTGGTGTAAAAGCATCAGATGAAGCACGGTTAAATATGAGTAAATCACGTACTGGAGCTAAGAATCCACGTGCAACACCTGTATATAGTCCAGAATTAGATGAATCTTTTTGGGGAGCAAAAGAAGTTCAAGATAAATACGGTTTTAATAAAAATCATATTTCAAATTGTATTAATGGAAAAAGAAAACATTGCGGTGTACACCCAATCACCGGAGAACAATTAACATGGGTAAAATTGGAAAATAAATGTTAAACACAATGGAGTAGAGGTACCTCAACGATTAGCTCGTAAAGGTTCTGGTTTAGAAAGAATGATTGCATCTGATAAATTATTTGTAATGCCAGTCGGAATGGACAAATTTGTTAAGTTCGTTAATGCAGGTGATGCAGAAATTATCGAAGTTACTGAAAAAGGTGCTCGCCAAGATGATATGATGACTTTCGAATATCAACAGTCATTCGGTGTTGCTACTGTAGTAGGTAAATACTTCGGTGCAATCAAAATTACAGGTTAGTTTGTAATTATAAATTCAACTGCTATGCATTTGTGTAGCAGTTTTTTAGCTCGTCTACTAGAGTAGAAGGAGTATCTTATGGCGTAATTAATATGTCATTTGCATTAGCTCGTGTACCAGTGTACAAGGAGTTACTTGACACGTAATTAGTAGGTACAAGGAGCAACGGGTACGCTACGTGCGTGTCTTGCATTTTTTAAATTAAGGAGAAAAAGAGAAAATTATGGAAGAAACAAAAAAGAAATCAGCACGCAGAAGTTCTGTTAAAAAGACTCCTGCAAAAAAGACAGCTTCAAAAAAAGACAAAGTCGCTGCAGAAGTGGCAAAAGAAGTAGAAGAAGTTGTCGAAGAAAAAGTTGTTCCAACTGAACAACCTCGTGAATTTCAAAAAGATGATTTAATTGAAGTGAAAAGCGTATTTGCCGGATCATGTACTTTAGTTGGACGTAGAAGTGGAAATGTATATGTTTGGGAGACATTAGGTGAAATTCAATATGTTGAATATCAAGACTTATTGGCTGAAATCACTAATAGATATTCTAAATATATTTATGAACCACTGCTATTAATTGAAGATGAAGACGTTATTAATAAAAACCCAAAACTTAAGGATTTGTATGACGCTATGATTGACGTAGAAGAGATCGAAGATTCATTATTAAATGATTCTGTTGAAGAACTGCGTAGCATTTTGATCACGCTGCCTTCTGGATTGAAGGAAACAGTTAAGAGCGTTGCTTCAACTTTAATGCAAGACGGAGCGTTATATGATGTTCGAAAAATTCGCTTATTAGATGATTTATATCATACTGCACTATCAGAACAATTAAGTCTATATCAATAGGAGGTGCTTAAATGACACCTTACGAAACTATTTTTAATAGCTTCTTAAAAAGAATTGAAGATGAAATTTTACCTAAATTTGAAGAATCAGAACAAAATGAAATTCTAATTGGTTATTTAAATGATGCAATTGCTATGATGACGGCCGATGATTTAATGATAGAGCATGATTTAAACAATAAAGATGATGATTTAATGGAGTTTACTGATGATTTAAATAATTTAGAGGTAGAACTTTTATCTAAAGTCATGGTTGTTTCGTGGTATGAGCAAAAAATCAATTCTATTGAAACTACAGTTATGATGATTGGTGTAAGTGGTGAAAAATGGACGAGTCAAAAAGATTTGGCTGAGTCTATGAAGACCAGACAAACCAAAGCTTATAAAGAAGCTAGGAAATTAGCCAGAGGTTATCACTATAGAAATAATAACTATTTAGGTGGTGATAAATAATGGTTGAAAATAAATATGGCAAGTTTACTAATGAGCAGTTTGAAGAGTTTAAGAAAAGACTTCATGGGCAAATTCATTGGTTGCTTGTGTACGAAGATGAAAAAAATCCCATTTTAGATTCATATTTTCAGATTGTACAAGAAAAGTTGGCTGGTTTAAATTCTTTGTTAAACTTCCCTTCTCAAATTGTTGAAATGATGAATCTAGTTGAATCTGCACGTATTGAATATCAAGACAAAGAAAATCATAATCATAAAAGATATCGAAAAATCATCTTGGACATTCATGCTTTGGTAGATAAGATTGGTGATTCTGATGAGTAATATCTTTAATAAAAGGATGCAGATAATTATGCCTCAAGGTAATTTAGGCGCAGCTATTACGGAGCGCACTAATATTATAGAGGCTAAAAACTTTTCCCATGACCAAAACTATCGACACGGTATGCTTTATGATTGGGATATGAACCCACTTGAAGAAGTGGATTTTAAATTTGAAAAAAATAAAACTTATAGTGCCCAAGGGCGTGATGTTGAATATATGATTCATTTCATGCCGAATTATAATCCAGAATTTAAGTTTAAGGATAAATTTTACAAAAACGATGGACGAGAAAGATTGGGCTTCTATATTGATGTAAAAGATATATCGAAAAATTTATTTGAAAAATGGTTAATCGTTGGTAAAGATGATCGATCAGCAATGGACAGATACAATGCGCTTAAATGCAACTGGTGTTTGGAATGGATGGATAACAATGAATATCATAGGGCTGTATGCGTAATGAGAGATTCCTCTAGTATAACCGAAAATTCCACAAAGCCAAAAAATAATGATTTAGGTGGTCGATATATTTATGGTGAGATGAATATATTGTTACCGTCTAGTAAATTAAGCCAAACTATTCATTTAGGATCAAGACTAATGGTTTCTGATGATTTAAAAAATCCTCAAGTGTTTGAGGTTATTAAGATAAAAGATACAGTGCCTTTGGGTATTACTGCTTTATATTTAGAGCAGGTTTTATTTAATGCTCATACAGATTATTGTGGCATTTTGCCTGATGATTTGTCTAGTTTTAAATTTGATGATAAACCAGAAGACTTACCTGATGGGTTTGGAGGACAATATCATTATATTTGTAGTTGTTTAAACGCACGGGTAGAAGAAGAAGTCCAGCCTGAACCGAAAGAATTCTTACTAAAATGCGAAGCTACTAAACTTTATATTAATGGGCAGTTTGCTACGGTTCTTGCGTTATGTGAAGATCCTGATGCAGTACCAGATTGGCATATCTTCATAGACAGTGAAGAATATCAAATAGATGAATTAAAAGATGATTTTATAATTGAATCAGATAAAGACAAATTAAATATCAAATGTATAAATTTAGATTTAGCTAAATATATTGTTAAGATTGCAGTTTACGATGCAGATAAAACATATTACAGTTTTGTAGAAATGGAGGTCGTTAGATAATGGCATTTAAACCAAAAGATGACGTAAAAGAACCAAAGTTGTCTACTCATATTAGAGATGTTTTAAAACGTAGTTTGGGTGCAGAGTTAGCGGTTCATGAAGATGAAATCTATAGAACTAAGCACAAAATTATGGAGTTGTTAACTAGTAATCAAGATTTGTTATCTTGTATTCGTGCAACGGATATTGGATCTTCAGATTTAGATAACGGTGATTTATATCGAGATAAATATATATTTGATTATTTAAGGCTTCCTGACTTAAAGCATGAAGTTAAAAACTATGTTTGTTTTGAAGTAAATGATTCTATTAGTACATACGATAGTCGTGTAACACGAACTATTACATTTAGAGTTGTGTCTTATAAGGGCGAAACCACTACTGACTGGGGTATTTCTCGTCAAGATTTAATGGCTCTAATTGTGAAAGATATTTTTGATTGGAATGGCGATTTTGGTCTTACTTTATTGAAGACTAGAGATACTGGAGCTGTTACTGCTGATGATTATTACTATCGTGAGCTTGTGTATACAACTTCTCCACCAAATAATTTACACAAGAAGATGAATGGTAGATAATGAATTATCAAGCTTATTCATATACAGATTTTGATGTTGCTCAAATCTATAAAGGTGACGATTTTGTAGTGTCTGATGATATTGTTATTCATCAACCTACTATTCAAGAAATTATAGATTTTGGCGAGTCAAATTTCTGGCATACTATATTTCTATTTACATGCAATCCTACATCAATGCGAGTTGCTTTGTGGGATGCAGGACAAGATTGGAACAAAATGGATGATTTTGTTCTTTTTATTTCGCTTGTTTCAAATATGAAGCCAGAAAAGACTTCTATATTATTTGGTGATTTAGATTTTAGTCAGTTTGATGTTTTAGAAGATGAAAATGAAGATTACATTTTAATTAATAGAGTGAATCCGTTAATTCAAATAGATAGAAAAATATATGAAAAATTAGTTAGTTACTTACGAATGGTGTTTAACTCAAATCCAAAAGTTGAAAAGATCAAAGGAAAGTTTTCTAAGCAATTAGTTATTGATGGCGAGAAAGCAGATATGGAAGCAAAGGCACAATTAGAAGGAAATACTTTGTGGAAAAACTCAACTCTGTTCCCTTTACTTTCTGCTGTTACAAATCATGCAGGCTTTCAATACAATTTGCAAGAAGTACAAGAATTGACATTTTTTCAATTCATGGATGCTGTTAAACGTATTCGAGTAATTGATACATCAAATGCTTTACTGGGTGGCATATACTCAGGAATGCTAGATACTAGCAAAATGAAAAATTTAGATAAGGAATTAGATTGGACAAGAGATTTGTACGAGGTTATACCAGCTTCTATTAAAGAAGATGACAAACCAAAAGACAAGTAGCTTGTCTCTTTTTAATTTATAGACACTTAAAAATAGGAGGATAATTAATATGATTAAATTGGGTGAATATTATGTAGACCGTTTCTTAACTGTTGCAGCATTGGATCCAAAAACAAATGCCTTAAAGGCAGTTTTGAAAAACGTATCTGAAGGAAGTATTGAAATCTCTGCTGAAAGCAAAGAAGTTAAAGATGCTCAAGGAAACTTGATTCAGAAAATCTATACTGGTAAAACTGGTACATTTACATTCAAGAATGCATTGTTGCACGCAGGTGCTCAGGCATTGATTAGTGGCGGAAGTTTAAAAGAAGGAAGATCAGATGCTAAGCTTTCTGTAACAATGACAAAAGAAGTTCCTTTTGGTACAACTGAGGTTGTATTAACTGGAGCTAAAGAAGGAACTATTACTGTAGCAGGTATTAGTGGAAGTGCTGCAATTGTTAAAACTTATACAGTAGATACTGCTGCAACTGCTGAAAAAGCTTCATTCGTTACTGAGGGAAGCAAGTTAACATTACCTACCGGTGCACAAACAGGAGTTACTTCTTACTTAATCACTTATGATGCAGATTTAGAAAATGTTGTTGGCTTTACTAACAACGCTAAAGAATTCCCTTCAACTATTAAATTAGTAGCTCGTGCTGTAATCTATGAAGCATGTGATGCTGTTGAAGGTAAAGTAGGTATTATCGAAATTAAGAGTGCTAAATTAAGCCCAGAAACAACTATGGATTTCCAATCAGATTCTACTTTGGATTTCAAGGGTGACATTCAGGCTGATTACTGCTCAGCTAATAAAGAATTGTATTCAATTTATTTCTTAGAAGACGATGAATAATGTAATTAAGGCGTAGATATTCTGCGCCTTATTGTAGTAAAGAGAGGCGAGAATTCGTCTCGCTTTTGTTTAGTGCAATTATGGAGGTTAAGCAATGAAAGAAAAGAATAACGTTAAATGCGTGATTTGCGGCAAGGAATATCATTACTGTAATTCATGCGATAGTCATAAGCCGTCTTGGATGATGAGTTTTTGTTCAGACAACTGTAGACGTATTTATAACGTAGCGTCTTGTTATAATGCAAAAACAATTGATGGTGAGCGTGCTTTAGACGAAGTAAAACAATTAGATATTAGTAAAATCGAAAACTTTAGTAATGCGACAAAACGCATTATTAAAGATATTTTGTCGTTAGACAAGAAGGAGGAAAAGGTCGTAACTATGCAAATGGATAAAGAAATCGAAGCACAAGATGTGATCGTAACTCCTAAAAATAAATCTATCAAGAAGATGAAACGAAGATAGTGATTAAATTTATGGGTTATAATCACTAGATTATAGCCCTTTTTTTGTATGGAGGAAATGGAAAATGTTAATGCAGAAAAGTTATACAACCGGAAAGATTTACGATCCGAATAAAACGGCTCGTTTGGTGAATTGTAAACAAGTGGCATTCTATATGTCAAAGGAAGTAGAAATTTTAGACTTCTATCCTAGCAATGATTTTAAAACTGGTGAACCTCTTTTGGTTTTCATTGTAGATAAGACGGATAGTCATGAAGCTTATGAGGAATGGTTAAGTAATCGTGAAGGAAATTAATATTGTAATAGATAATTCGGTAATTGATGAATATGCCGAATTTTATTTTAGGCAACACCCTAGAGCAAAAAAGAAACCGATTGAAAGACCCACTATTCCCTCTTTAAATACTTGGATTATTTTACCAAGGGTGCAAATGAATGCATTAAAGCAAAAATATAAAGATTTTGGAATATGGTACATCAATAAACTAGGGTTGCAAGATAAACATTTAGAAGAATTTGAAATGGAATTTACAAATTATATGCCGACAAAAAGGCGTGTTGATGCAGATAATTGTGTGCCCAAATTCATTTTGGATTCTTTTACCGAGAGTGGTTTTATTGTGGACGATGATAGTTTACATTTAAAAAAATTAACATTGATGTGTGGATACGACAAAGATAATCCACGCACAGAAATTAAAGTAATAATTTTATAGGAGGAAACGGAAAATGGAAAAAATCAAATTAGAACAAGTTGAACAAAATGGAGAATACGAAGTTGTACAGCAAGTTGTACCGGTTGATAGAAAAATTGCATATGCAAAATTAATTGCAGAAGACGTTTGTGACGAAATGGATAATGGCGTTGGTGTAATTGATGAAGTTATGAAGGAATTAAATACTAGATTATATGGCGTTGTTTTGTATACAAATATTGAATTAGAAGACGTTGCTTTAGATGTCTATGACAAATTAAATCAATATGGTGTATTTAATCAAATTGAAGAAGTTAGTCAAGATTATAAAGATTTTGTGCGTATTGTTAATGCTGCTTGTGTAAATAAAGAAAAAGAATATTCATTACCATCTATTGCTGCTGAACGAATGAAGGATTCATTTGAATTATTGCAAGATTTTGGTGACCATATCAATATGATTTTAGATAGAGTTGACCCTAATCTATTAACTAAATATTTGTCTAAGGGAGTAACTATGTTTGCCAAAAAGATGCCTGATTTTAGCAAAATGGAAAAATTTGATATGAATAAAGTCAAGAAAGAGTTGATGTAATATGGTTCAAATTAATCAGATTAAAGACAGAGCACAGCAAGGGAAAAGAACTATTGATCAGTTATGCTCTGTGAAACGTTATTTAAAGACTAGTGACAAATTTAAATTAGCTGAAGAATATAAAAATGTTATTCAACAGCATAAAGATGATTTTAACGGTGCAATTCCATTTATTGGTTTCGTATATTTTCATTTGTTAGTTATCAAATATTATACAAACATTGATATCGAAATGAGTTATTCGTGTTTTGATGAATTAATGGAATCAGATATTCTTCCTCTTGTATTAGGGTATATAGACGCAGATTACAATTTGTTACTTAAAGTGTGCAATTTGAATTTGGGAAAGGAATGATATTTCTATGGATAGTTCTCTTTTGTGGATTATAGACATAGTACAAAAAGAAGTAAGGAGACGTATTTCGGACACAATCAAGCGTAATCAAGAAAAATATGAAGATTATATTAAAAGACAACGTGGGTTAATGATTTTAAAGTGGTTTGTTATTGGTGACGGAACTCGATGGAGTGTTGATAAGCAGCAACATGTCGACACTCGTTTTAGCGCTTCTGGGATTAATGCAACCATTACTTTTCATTCATATACATTCACGGAAGGTGTTGGAGATTTTGAAAGAGCTGAAGCGTGGAAAGCCAGAAAGGCCAAGGATGGTATTGCCCTCGAAAAAAACGAACCAAGTGAAGAATATGTTTCTAAATTAATTTGGGAAGAAGGAATTATTGGTTTGCCGGCAGATAGTACAGTTTCAGATTGGGTCAATCCTTGTTTTCATAGAATGGATGAACCTTTAGATCAATATATGCAAACAACAACTGACTGGGACATTGTAGAGGAACAATTAAAACAAATGATTTCCAATGATATTAATTAAGGAAAGGAGTTGATATTATGGCAAATTATGGTTCGAAAACCATTACAATCAATGTAGATTGCAACACATCTCAAGCAGAAGCAAAAGTAACTAGTCTTGCAGATAGTGTGAAGCGAATTGAGAAAAACGGAAAAATACATTTAACTGCTGAAGTAGATAAATCAAATTTAAGTCAACTTGATAGTTTAGTTAAAGATAAAAAAATCAAAGTTGGTTTAGATGCTGATAATTTAAAAGATTTAAAAAGCGGTTTAAACGATCTTGTACAGCATCCAAATTTATATAAGTCTGTTGAAAAAGATATATCAAGATTGACGGCAAGTTTAAAAAATCGTACTCGTGGTGTTTTTGATGATTTAATTAGTGGCGAAAATTCTAAAGAATTGGACAGTATAACTAAAAAAATTCAAAAACTTTATGCCAATCCTAAAAAATTTGCTAATGGAGATTATGAAACAACTTGGTTGACTAAATTAAAAGCATATATGCAACGCTATCAGGATTTAAATGGCGATATGGATGCAACTTTTACATCTCAAGGTGGTCGAAACAAATCTGCTAAGAGTATTGTTAATGATTTACAAAACAGTAAAGCGTATCAAGGATATGATATCGGACAATACTCAGAAATTATGAGCAAGCTTGAGTCGACATATAACAATGTGATTCAAAAAATAAAACAATTACGCAAACAATCTTTAAAGGATTTATCTCCTGAGAGTATGGAAGAATTGTTGCAAATGCCTAAGTTTGATTATAATTCATTAAATGAATTTTATACTAAGGCTATTAAACAACAGTTAACAGCAAAGCAAAATGAAGTCAAACCACAAATTAGTGTCGAACAGATTCGACAAGAATTAACTACTGCTTTAATGGATATTCCTGTCACTTTGAAGGTTGATGATGAAATAGCTCGAATTAAGTCTTCCCTAGCTACTATTCAGGTGAACTTAAACTGTGATGATGATATTGCAAGGATACGAACTCAAATTGGCTCGACATTTGTTAATTCTTCTGAGAAGACAATTACCAAAAAGAATCAGGACAATGACAATCTAACTAATACAGGTATGCAGATTAAATTATCTGTTACGCCATCTGTTGATTCGGTTAAAAAAAGCATTAAGTCTATACCTAAAAGTAAGACAGTTAGCATCAACATTAAAACTGGCGATTCATTAAAAAATCTTAAACAATTAACACAAGGACTGAACGATTATGATTTACAAGGTACAATTCAAAACCTTAAATCTATTGGTCAGTCCTTTAATTATGCATTTAAGAATGTTAATCAAGCTGCTAATGCACCGATGAAGATTCTTAAAGATATGAATAATGAAGTTCTACGTTTAAAAAAGAATTTAAATGAAGTTGGTGTTAAGAAATTTTCTGATTCTAAAACAATGAACAAACAACTTGAATCATATAAGAAACAGGCTGTTACCGAAGCAAAAAACGCTGCAAACGAAATATTGGAAGAGGCTAAACAGCATCTCAGCGATGCTAAGAAAATTGAGAAGCGAAATGAAAAACTCGAAGCTAAGAACACTAAATTAAAACAAGATGTAACGGATTTAAAGTCCAAACATAAAGAGGAGCTTACAACTCTTAAAGAAGGTTCTGGAGAAGAAGGTTCATCTAAAAAATGGAGTGAAGCTAATTTTAAAAAGCTTGATAACGCTAAAGAAATTTTGAAAAATTACAAAGCAAATGGTTACAACGTAATTAGTGATGTCAAGACAGAACTTGATGAATGTCAAACGAAGGCAGAAAAAATCGTAAATACATTTAAAGATAAACAACTTGGCGATTCATTAACCAATGATGAGCGTATGCAATTGTTAGATTTAGATAGAAGCTTGAATACGATTCAAAAATATAAAAAAGCTGAAAATCTAATTTTAAACTCTAATGGCGAGCTACTTCAAACTCAAGCTAAATTTAAAGAAGGATTTGGCAATGCAAGTGATGTTGACAAAATTAATGCTATTACGAAAGCTTTAAATGCCGAAGGAATTGAAGCCAAGAATTTAAAAAAGGTGAACAGTCAAAAAGATATGTACGACTACACAACACGGGTTGGCGACAAAGAGGTTACTCAACGTGCATATTTAGATAGCGTTTCTCCGTCTTCAACAAAAGCAGGTGTTCGTGTTGCAACACGAAAAGTTGAACAATATCAAACTGCTGGTGAAAAATGGTTATCTGGATTTAAAACAAAATTTCAAAACCTAGCGCAATATATTGCAGGTGCTGAAATTCAGAACCAAATCTTAGCGCAAGTAAAACAAGGCATTAACTTTGTTAAGGAATATGATTCTGCTTTAACAAATATTGGCATGACAATGCAGGCAACACAAGGTCAGTTGCAAAACTTAGGCAAAGAAGCAATCAGTACAGGACAAGAACTAGGAACTTCGGCTACTGATGTAATTGATGCTGCAAAGATTTATGCCAATGCTAACGAGACTACAGAGTCTGTATTACAAAAATCACAAGCAACCATCAAATTAAAGAATGCTTCTGGTCAGGATATTAGTACGGTCGCCGATCAGGTGCAAGGAGTTAACGATAGCTCATATGTACAGTAATGTGCATACAAGAATATATCTAATTGCAGGTAAAGGGTAAAGCTCTACCCCACAATAGTCAGGAAACTAGACTATGAAGGTGCGAAAGCAGAAAAAACGTAGAGATGATATATGGTCAAAAACCTAAGTATTATAACAATCCCAGATCTGCAGCGAAATTCCTAAAATATATTTTATATATTATGGAAGACGTTCAACGACCATCCCCTTTATAGGGTTATTTTTTTTATAACAACAGGAGTACGGCTCAAGTGAGTGGGTGAAAATCCCTTAAATGGAAAAGGTATACCCCTACTCTATTAGAGAGGGTGAAGAAATGGTCTAATCTTATGTGAAAGCGTAAGCTATATTTGGTGTAACGAACCAAATCAATATAATGTATCAATCAGTTTGATGGAATGGAAGGTCAAGAGACCAGAATTGTCAATTCATTAGAAAAAATATCTGCTGGTCTTGGCATAGACTTTGCCAAAGGAATTAATATTATGAGTGATGCGACCCAAACTGCGGGTAGTGTTGCTAACGAAGCTGGATTAAGCTTCGAAAAATATGCTGCGTCAGTCGGTAAAATTTCCGAAATGACCAGATTAGAAGGTTAAGTTTGAGCCTTAATACATAGCAATATGTATTTAGAATGTATCTAATTGCAGGAAATGCCTAAAGCTCTGCACTACAACAATCAGGAAACTAGATTGTGAATGTTTGAAAACGTAGAGATGTAACAATGGCGAATCTGCAGCTAAGATCCTAAGTAAGTATAACTTATATGGATAAAGTTCAACGACCATCCCCATGTCGGGCTATAGACTAGAGAATAAATATCTATAGCAATAGGAGTACGGCTTAAGTAAGTATGTGAAAACATTTAAATGGAAATGGTACACTCCTACCCTATTTAGGTAGGATGAAGAAATGGTCTAATCTCATATGAGAGTATGAGGAATTTAATTCGCAAGAAGTAACGATTCTTGTAAATACAATGTCAACTATAGGTAATGCCTATAAAACAATTATGGCTAGAATTAGCCGTAGTAAATCGGCAGATAGTGATGTATCTGACGCAGATCGTTCAAATGCCGCAAAAGCTTTAGCGTCAGTTAATATTAGTACTTACGATAATAAAGGTAATTTCAAAGATTTAGAAGAAATCTTGGATGAGTTATCAGGTAAGTGGAAAAATCTTTCTGACGCACAACGTTAGTTTTAATATGCCCTAAGTCAATAGATATGGATATATTAATGAGCGTCCTATATTGGTAACAATATAGTGCAACTTGGTGAACCACGTTTATCCAGTGGGTGTACATATAACGATTAAGTAATTATAGGAAATGATAATTAATATATGTGCTAACAGGGAAACCTACAGTCTGAAAAGATATGGCAATCCTGTGCTAAGGCTATTTATATAGCAAAGTGCAACGACTAATTAGTAAGGTGGATATGGATACCATTTGAAGTGCCAAGCATCCCTATGGGATGAAGATATAGTCTGCGATATTATGAAAATAGTATACATAGTGAACTATATTTCAGAACAAGCAGCGGGTATGAATCTAATGCTCGCTTCGTATAGTAATATACGATAAGAAAAAGTAGCTCAAAACAGAGAAACTCCAGAAGTGGACAACTCTGTGGGTAAGATTTGATTAATTAAATGATTAAAAAGGAGAAAACATGAGTGTAAAAAAATATACATATGAACAAGCAAAAGAAGATTTTGAAAAAAGAGGATACACATTATTAACACCAAAGGAAGAATATAAAAATAGTACTCAAAAACTAGATTATATTTGTCCTATACATGGCAAACAGCAAATTAGTTATTATCATTTGCGTGAAGGTAAAGGATGTATGTTATGCGGCAGAGAAAGAACTCGTCAGGCTTCGTTGAAGCCTGATTTTTATTATCAAGAAATAGCAGAACAAAAAGGTTTTGAATTTATTGGAGTTGAAGTCGTTGATGGTGTTAAATATGTAAAAATCATTTGTCCTAAGCATAGAGATATGGGTGTTCAATTTGTACAAACTCAAAACTTGCGAAGAAATAAAGGTTGTAGGTATTGTGCTGGTCAAATGCCAATTATGGAACAATTAAAACAAAAGACGTTTGTTCAAAAAGTTTATGATGTATTTAAAGATACTGTAACTGTTGTGAGTCAATATGTACGACAAACAGAAAAGGTTGCGTGTATTTGCAATATTCATCACGAAAAAAATTATGTTTCCCCATCTAATTTAGTTAGGGGTTATAATGGGTGTCAACAATGTAGAAAAGAACATTTACATACTGCTAACACAAAAAGTCATGAAATTTTTGAAAAACAAGTACACGATTTGAATCCTCATATTCAATTATTGAGTAGATATGATGGGATACAAAGTAATATGAAGTGTTTTTGCACATTACATCAAAAAGAATTTGAAAAATCTGCGTATCGATTGATTCATGGAAAATCTGGATGTGACGAATGTTATAAGGAGGATATTAGAAATCGTATGGGAAAAGGCGATGAAGATTTTGCTAAAGAACTAGCAATAATTCATCCTGAATTAGAAATAAAAAGTCCGTACATTAATCGTAGTACAAAAATGAAATTCCATTGTACTATACATAATTATGATTTTGAAAGTGCTCCTTGTGATATTTTAAACCGCTCTTCCTGTTGTCCAAAGAGTCAAAGATTTATCAAAGAAAAAGAAGTCGGCGATATGTTAGATTCTTGGGGTATAAAATATATACCGCAAAAATCTTTCCAAGAGTGCAAAGATGTTAATGCATTACCTTTTGATTACTATCTAACTGACAACAATATTTTAATTGAATACCAAGGAGAACAACATTATAAGCCAGTAAAATTTGGGACGCAAAATTTTCAAGAAGCACAAGATAAATATGAATATACAAAAAAACATGATGAAATTAAAAGGCAATACTGCGAGTCCAAAAACATCCCATTGATAGAAATTCCATATTGGGAGTATGATGATTTACAATATTATCTCTTTGATCAACTTGTTAAATATAATGTAATCCAAGAAACAGGTGTGCATTAGCACATTTGTTTCTATTTTTATTAATTAATCAAAATCCCGCAACGACCACACTTATATAAGTAATTATATAGGATATGCTACTCCCCTACTCTTTTGAGGGTGAAGGTATGGTCTGAACTCACGATATAACTTAAAAATGAAACGTGAGAGTTAGGATTAACGTCCTAACCGCTATGTTATTACATAGTTAATTACCTACTAACAAGGTAAAGTAACAGAAAGGTTAGAAACATCAACACATTCAAAGCATTGATGAGTACTTGGGGCGAATCCAAAGAATTAGCTCAAAGCGCATTGGATGACACAAACTTCATAGATGAAGTACAAGACAAATACATGGATTCTGTTGAAGGAAAATTGAATCATGCAAAAGCTAACATTCAAGATTTCTTCAATACAATTATTAGTGCTGGTAATATTGGCACTGTCGTAACTGGCTTTAATGGCATTACTGGTGCTCTTAACGCTATGATTAAAACAGCGCAGAAATTACCAGGTATTGGTAATACAACTGCAAAAGTAATGACGGGATTTATAGGAATTGCGAGCAGTGGTTTGTTAAATAGCTTAACTAAAGCTAACAACGAATTAAAACAAGATAATGATTTAAAAGGAAAATACGGCATTTTTGATGTTTTTAAAAAAGCCGGTAGTACATTCAAGGCTGATTTCAAAACATTAGGGACGAAAGAGAATGCAGAAGGTCGTGAAAATGGTCTTTTTGGTATTTTTAAAAACGCATTTAAAGATTATAAAGCCAATGCCAGTGAAGTGGTTCAAGCAAATAATCAATTAGGAAATAGTTTGAGTAGTTTAAACAATAATTGGAATGCAACAAAAAGTGCTGTTAGTGCCACTTGGAAATCTATGACTGGATTTAGTAAAGTTCTTACTGGCATCGGAGCTGCAATGTTGGTTTGGGAACTTGGCTCAAAAGCGTTTGATTTAATGACTACGTCTGCTAAAGAAGCAGAAGAAGCGGTTGGCAAAGCAAGCACAACTTATAAAAATCAAACATCGGCTTTAAAAAAGAATAAAGATGCGGTTGTTTCAATTCAGGATGAATGGTCGAATTTATCTAAGGGTGTTAATACAAATACCAATGAAAATATATCATTGACATCTTCCGAATACGAAAGATATTTAGACTTAAATAAGCAAATTGCTAGTATTATACCTGAGACAATTAGTGGTTATGACGCTCAAGGAAATGCAATATTAAATCTTAAAGGTAATGTTGAAGCTTTAAATGAAGCTTTAGACAAACAAGAATCATCTCAGGCATTATCTAGAATCCAAAAAAATGCTGAAGCATATCAAAAAAATTCGCAACATGTAAATGGTACGTCTGGATGGTGGAATGAGTTTGCAACTTATTTATCTAAAGGATGGGACGGAATTAAAAAGGGCAGTGGTTATTATTATGATGAAATCTATGGTAATCAGAAAGCTTATAACCTCTTAAAAGAACTATCAACATACACTACAAAAGATGATTTTGATAAAGTTAAAAAATTATTTGAGAATGGTGTTGATGGTAATTTTACTGAAGCCTATGATTCTAAGAAATATCTACAAGGTATGTTTGGAAATATTCAATCATACGAAGATTGGCAAAAGGTTTTAAAATCTGGCGATTTGCAGACAGGAATGGCTAAACAACAACAAGCCATAAAAGCAACTGCTGCTACAAATAAACAATTACTGAATGATTATATAACGACTTTAACTAAAGGTGATGGAGAATTTAGTAAGCTAAGTGATGACGTATCAAACAACATTGCTACTCTGTTAACAAAAACAAATGCTAAAACAATTAATAAATTAGCTTCTGAAGATAATGGATTACAAAACTATGCTCTTAAATATTTTAATAAAATTGGAAAATCGAAAAAAGCACAAGATGCATTGTCTAATTTATTAGGTATTGGAGACGAAACAGACATTAAAAAAATCCAATCAATTTTAGAAAATGATTTAGATACGTTGTCGAATACTCTTGGAGTTGATAAAGACAAGCTTGAAATACAATTAGATTTAAAAGGTGCAAATGATGCGGTTAAAGCTGTAGAAAATGTCTATGATAACGCTAAAAAGTTTGAAAAGACTCAGAAAAAATCTGAAAAATCTTCTAAAAAAGAGTTAACTGCAAAGAAAAGATTGGGCAAATATATTAAAGACAATGCTTTACATACGGCTGATCAATTAGAGTTGTTAAATCAGTGTGTTCAAAATGCACAATCATTAGATGAAGCTTTTAGACAATATGAAACTCAAAAATACAAAGTTGAAGTTGATATGACAAGTCTTGATGACTTAAAGGCTAATCTAACTACTGTTAAAGAAGAAATTGATGCCATTAATCAAGCTAAAACTGATTCAAATAGTTCGAGTGGTATGACGCTTGATGATATTCAAAAAGTCAAGGATGCCTACTCTTCTCTTGAAGGATATGATTATAGCAAGTTATTTGAGCAGACATATTCTGGAATGCATTTGAATGCACAAGAATTATCTAAATTACAAAGTCAATACGAGAAAACAGAATATGGGAAATATACTGACAAGGTTACTAATCTTCAAAAACAGTACCAAGGGCTTTGTGCTGCAATTTCTAGAACTTCAGATGCATCTGAAAAGTATAGTTTAATTAAACAAAGAGATGATATTTCTGAACAAATCAACCAAGCTAAAGAATACCAATCAGTATTTGAAGGTATGACAAATTCAGTCACTAAGTGGCAGAATGCTCAATCATATTCTTTAACACAAGATATTGGTTCAGGATATGAGGATGCTAAGAAATTGTTTGATGAGGGTTGGATTGGTGATGAAAAATTCCAAGCTTATGCACAGTTATTCACTAACAAAGATTTGTCTGGTTCTACTTCGGACGTGTATGAACAAGTGTTTGCGCAAAATGAAGGTCGAATGCAACGCTATTTTGCGGAAGGCAGACAAGGTGTTAATAACTTTATTCAAGACATAGCAAAAACTGTTCCTGAAGCAAAGGGATTGATTGACGAAGCTGGTAATGTTGACTGGACTAAGATGCCTTCAGTTAAAACACTAGCAAAAGCTATGGATCTTGATAAGAGTTTAGTAGACGCAATGTTTAAAGAGATGAACCGTGCAGGAGCAGACTTAGATTTTTCTGAAGAGGCAGATAATCTTCGTGAAATGAGAGATGCAGCAGTTAGCGCAGGTCAAGCATTTAGTTCTTTGGATCAACTTGATCCAGATAAAAAATTAATGAATAGCGACAAGCTTTCTCAGGAACAAAAAGATTTTAAATTTGATTTGAATGCTACAGGAGATTCATTAGATGACCAAATTGAATCAGCTCGTAAGTTAAGAAAGGCTCTTGTTGAAGCTTATCAAGAAGGTTCTGACCAAGTGAAGGCATTTGATGCACAGCTTGATTATCTTGAAGCAAAACGAGGATCAGAAGCTGAACAACTAAAACAAGATACAAGAGTTGATGCTCAAAACGCAATTAACAAAGAGCTTAACAGAAAGCAGAAAAAGAAAGGAATTAAAAAGAAAGACAGAACCCAAATGGATGTTGATTGGGATTCTGCAGATGCTTCTTATTTCCAATCTCAAGCAGATAAACTGCTAGACGCAATTAGTGATAAAAAAGGAAATATCAAAATTAAGTTATCTGACGAAGGCGGAGAACAAGCTTTAGCATTACTGAATGAAATCCAACAAAAAGAATGGGAGCTAAGTGATAGCAATGTAAAAGTACATGTGGACACTAGCCAACTGAATACAAACCAACAAAAGATTGTGGAAGGTTTTGGAAACATTCAAGAAGCTGCAAATAATTTACAGAATTTACAAAATAACAAAAAGCGTGGCTTACCTGTCAGCAAGAAAGCAATTGAAGAAGCTCAAACAAATTTGCAAAAAGAAATCAATACTTTTGTAGCTAAACAGCCTAAAGCTGCAGGACAATTAAATCTTAGCAAAATCAACGGCGATCTAGGCAATAAAAAACTTAGCAAGCAACAAAAACAGGCTCTTCAAAAAGAGATTAACAAATATGCTAAGAATGTTACTTCAGGCTCTGCTGGTGATTATCTGTCTAAGATGGAAATCAAAAAGAGTGCTTGGCAGGATACTAAGAAAAGCAAAAAGAAAGATAAAAATACTACTGTTTTAACTCAAGAAGTTAAGGTTAAAGGTAAAGATAAAGTTGATAAGTTAAAAAAAGAAATCAATAGTATTAAAAATACCGATGTTAACCTTAATGTAAAAGATTCAAGAGATAAGGATTCAACAAAAACAGAAACTAAAAAGCCACCAAAAAAGGAAACGCAAACAAAAACAGAAACGCAAACAAGAACTAAAAAAGCTGAAAAGGTCGTTTCTGCTTATAATGATTTTGATGATTTAAAATTATCTGAAAAACAACAAAACGTAGTGGTTAAATACATTGCCGACCATAGTGACATTGATAGATATACGCCAGAAGAAAAGCAAGCTATTGCTGAGTATCTAGCTGGCCATACTGATGTCGACAGTTGGATTCCTGCTCAAAAGGAAGCAGTTGCAAACTTTATTGCTCATCACGAAAGCGTAGATGCTTGGACACCAGCAGAAAAACAAGCTTTAGCAAGATATTTATTAAATAGTGATCAACCAGATAATTATCAACCGGGTGGAAAAGATGCAATCGTTACATATGACAAAAACAGTACTGCTGTAGATACATATAATCCACCTGATATAGTTCGAACGGTTACGTATACAATACGTACTATCGGAGATGCGATAGGAAAAATATTTGGTGGAGGTCAATTAAATGGTACTGCACACGTTAATGGTACTGCATATGCTAATGGAACTACTGGCAATTGGGGTGCAAAACAAACTGAAACTGCCCTTGTAGGTGAAGAAGATCCTGAGCTTCGTGTTGATTCACGTACAGGCCGTTGGGAGCTATTAGGTCAAAACGGTGCTGAGTTTAGAAAAATTAACAAAGGCGATATCATATTTAATGCTAGACAAACAAAGGATTTGTTCGAGCATGGATATGTTAATGGTAGAGGCAAAGCTTTCTTAAATGGGACAATTAGCAGAGCTGCTTCCCTATTCAAAACGAGCGATCAAGCTTATGTAAACGGAACTTGGGGTGGCGGTAGATGGAACATCTATACTGGAGCTTCAAATAGAAAGCCAATTATTTCGACTGCTAGTAACGTACAGCAAGCAAAACAAGCTGCCAAACAGACAGCTGCTGCTGCAGCATCAGACGCAGATAAATTCCTTGAAACAATGGATTGGATTGAAATCAAAATTAAACGTTTAGAGGATGTAATTAGCGATTTAGATGCAAAGGCTTCAAGTGCATACCGTAAATTCAGTGACCGTAATAAAACATTAGGCGATGAATTTACAAAAGTAACTGAAGAAATTCAACTACAACAAGATGCTTATAATGCTTATTTGCAAAAAGCAAATTCTATTGAATTATCTGAAGATTATAAAAACAAAGTTCGTAATGGTATGTTGTCTATTGAAGATATTACTGACGAAACGTTAAAAGATAAGATTAGCGAGTTTCAGGAATGGTTCGACAAATGCAAGGACTGTGAGTATGCTCTTCAAGATTTAGAAGATAAGCTTGGTGATATTGTTAAGACAAAATTTGACAATATAAATGATGAATTCTCTTCTCAATTAGAAATCATTGAACATGAAAATAAATTATTGGAAACTCAATTAGGTATTATTGAGGGAAAAGGCATGTTTGCAGGTCAAAATTATTTCACATCAATGATGAAAAAACAAGAAGCATATGTTGAGAAATTACATGATCAATATATGAGTCTTTCAGAAGCAATGTACGATGCTCTTGATTCAGGTAAAGTCCAAGAAGGAAGCTCTGCCTACTATGAAATGGTAAAAGAAATCAACGGTGTTTCTGAAGCATGGTATGAAGCTAAAAAGCAGTTAGTTGATTATAAAAACGAAGCCTATGAAATGGATTGGTCTATTTTTGAAAAAGGCATGGAGTATTTTTCAGATATCACAGACGAATCGGAATTCTTGCAAAATATTTTACGTGTTGGAGATAACGATATTTTTGTTAAAGAAACTGGTCGTTTTAATGATAAAGGAAATGCTATTAATTCCCTTCATGCTATGAACTATGGTGCTTATATGGCAGAAGCCGATAAGTACAAAGAAAAAATAGCCGAATTAAATGCTGAAATTGAAAAAGACCCTTCTAACACTAAGTTGATTGATAAACGCAATGAGTATATCAAACAACAACGTGAAATGATTCAGAATGCTAATAGTGAAAAGAAATCTATCCGTGATTTGACAGAAGAATCCTATAACAAAATGCTCGATATCCTTCAAAAACTTATTGATAAGCGCAAAGATTTCTTGCAAAATGAAAAGGATTTATATCAATATTCTAAAGATATTGAAGAACAAGTTAAATCAATTACTGATTTGAAGAAACAATTGAATGCTCTTGGTGGTGATGATTCTGAAGAAACTCAATCTAAGGTTCAAAGTTTAAAAGACCAGTTGAAGAAAGCTGAATCAGACTTAGAAGGGTCAGAATACGATCAGTATATTACCGACCAAGAAAAATTGTTAGACAATTTGTATACACAATACGAAGAAGTCCTAAATAATCGCCTTGACAACATCGATGGCTTATTAACAGATGTCATTAATCATGGAAATGAAAATTCAGAAAATGTCAGACAAACAATTACAGAAGCTTCTGAAAAAGTCGGCTATGATGTAAGCGAAGGCTTTAATAGAATTTGGAATTCTACTGATAATGGTGTTGGACGCATTCTTTCTGAGTACTCTACGAACTTCTTATCATCTATGTCTACTATTACTGAATACTTACTATACATCTTCCATAAGATGGGTGGTAGAACTAAGGAAGAGGCAGAACAAGATAGACTTAAAGCGGAAGCCGAAAAGAAACGTCAAGAAGAATTGCGTAGACAACAGGAAGAAGCTAAAAAGCAACAACAAGCTCAACAACAAAGTCAGAAAAATAATATCAGCCAAGATACGATTGCAGGCATTGCGGCTGCTATTTGGTGTGAGGGCAACTCTGGTTGGGGTAATGATCCATTCCGTAGTGGTAAGTTAACTCAAAAGATTGGTGCAGAAAACGCACGTAAAGTCCAAGATTATATTAATGCACATGGATATAATGGTGATTTGTATAGATATTGGATTAATAATCTTGGTGGCAACGCAAGTCGATTCCACTACTCTGCTTTCAAGACTGGTGGATATACTGGCAATAATGAAGGTTTTGCTATGCTTCACGCTAAAGAACGTGTATTAAATGCAACGCAAACCAAAGCGTTTGAAACATTAGTAAATGATTTCTTACCTGACGTTAGCAAAGAGCTTGAAAAATTAAGAGCATTTAGCTTAGATGGTGTGACGAACAAGTCAATGAATAACAATATCAGTAATGATATTAATCTAAACTTAAGCTTGCCAAATGTATCAAATGCAAATGACTTTGTTAAGGCTATTCAAACGAATAGAACATTACAACAAGTTATTAAAGCAATTACCATAGATGAAGCTATGGGTAAAAATACATTAAACAAATTTAAATACTAGCTAGGAGGGATTAACTTCCCTCCTCTTTTTTTTATGGAGGAGTAAATGGAAGATAAACAAAAAACAGAAAATCTGCTCAGATACATCGAGCAATTAAAAATAGAAAACGAAAATTTAAAGAAGCAAAATACATCACTGTCTGAAGTCGTAAAAGACTTTAAAGATGTAGATGATGTGACTATACAATCCATTCAGTTTAAACAAGCAATGAACGAACTGAAAGAACTTAAAGAACAATATAAGAAAGAGGTACATGATATTACCTTATTGAAAGCAGAATACAAAGCAAAAATCGAACAATTAGTAAAACAATGTACAAAATAGAAAGGACTAATTGTTAAGCAGTCTATTTTATAGACAAAAATGCAAATAAGTGGACAAATGTATATTATATTTCTTATTTGCATTTGCTTAACGAGAGGTTTCGAGCCTAAGTGAGTGCTGTTTTACGAAAGTGATTCTGCATGATGAACTACGTTAGAGAAAAGGTTAAAGACGCACCTTCAGATGTGTTTGTCAGTCTGAAGCTCTGTGAGTGCCAATCAAGAAACTATGCTAATGTCCTGCATAGATAACAGAGAAACACATATACCCTCTCCGACATTGGCAAGACGAAAATTACTCTGAAAGGAAGGTATCCAGAGATGGAAAATAGAATTGAATATTGTTTTGTTGTTGATAAAAACAACAGGCCATTAGCACCGACAAAAGTTAACAAAGGTTGGTATTTGATTAGAAAAGGTAGAGCTAAATTAAAAAGCAAATATCCTATGGTAATACAATTAGAAAAAGAAGTTGAATCCGATGAAGATGATGAAAGTCATATGGTTTGTGGTATAGATGATGGTTCTGTACATGTTGGTTTAGCTATCGTTCAGAAATGTCTTACAAAAAACAAAGTAGTTTTCAAAGGAACGATTGAGCAACGTCAAGATGTAAAGCATTTAATGGATGTCAGACGTGGATATAGACGTTATCATCGTTACCATAAAAGATACAGACAAGCAAAATTTAATAACCGTTCATCTTCTAAAAGAACTGGTAGATTAGCACCAAGCATCAAACAAAAGAAAGACGCTGTTTTAAGAGTGTTATATCAACTAAACAGATGGATAGACATTCAAGAATATTACCTTGAAGATGTTTGTATAGATATTCGTGCAATGACAGATGATTATAAACCTTATAGAAGGCAGTATCAGAAATCTAATCGTTTGGATGAAAACCTTAGAAAAGCAACTATCCTGAGAGATGGATGTAGATGTCAAGAATGTGGAAAATCTAACTGTATGTTGGAAGTGCATCACATAAGAGCAAGAAGATATGGTGGCGCTGATACCATTGGAAATTTAATCACTTTATGCGAAAAGTGTCATGATAAGACAAAAGGTAGAGAAAAGGATTTTGAAGAAAGATATTTCAATATGATTAAATCTAAGCCAAAAAGATTTGATTATGCAATGCATGTAATGCAGGGGAAAGCTTATTTGAGGGAAAAGATTTCTGGATTAGGAATATTACATCTTACAAATGGTGGAGAAACTGCTAATAAACGTATTGAGTGGAACATAGCAAAGACTCATAGTAATGATGCAATATGTATTGCAGATGGTATTCCAGATACTTGTGATATTAAAGAGTGGATTATTAAACCAATGAGAAGAAAATCAAGGGCAAAAACCGATAATGTGTTAGGAATTAAGCATAGAGATTTAGTTTCTTATACATATAAAAACGGAGAAACTCATACAGGATATGTTACTGCTTTATATCCAGAACAATTGGCTTTAAACTTTCAGTCAAAAACTAAACATTGTAAAAAAGTAAATGCACGAAAATGTAGATTACTTTGGAAATTTAATAAAATTTATTGGTTATAACAATGTGTATAATATTACACATTTATTTATAAATAAACATATTTTAGAAAGGAGGAATTCTGTATGAATATGATTGATTTTGAATATGATGGTATTAAATTATCTAGTTTAAAGATGAGTATTTCATCGTTTTCTGATCCTGATGATGAACAAGAACTTGGTAACAACTTAGAGCTTGTAAATGTTAAAGGACAGTTTGCAGACAGTTATTTTAGTGCAGGATATTCTTATACAGAACCATATCAGTTAGAGTTCTATACAACAAAATATAATTGTGATAATTATGATGATTTTGTAATTTCGGATGCGGAATTAAACACATTAATACGTTGGTTAAACCGTAAAAGTTATTGTAAATTCAAGCCAATTTATAACGATGGCAGTTTTGCAGACGTATATTATATGGCTTATTTCAATATGAGTTTATTAAAGGCTGGAGGAGATATTGTAGGTTTAAGATTAACACTAAATTGCAATGCTCCATTTGGATATCAAGAAACCAAAGTGTTTAACGGTACGTTAGGCAGTTCTCCATTAACCATTGAGGATGTTTCAGATGAAATTGGACACTTATATTGCAAAACTACAATCACTGTTAAGTCGGCAGGTAATCTAACCATTCAAAACAGCGCAGATAAATATAACGCAGTAATCATCAAAAATTGCAAAGCAAATGAAATTATCACAATGAGCGGAGATACCAAAATTATCACAACATCTATGGACTCACACAAGAAATTACCAAATGATTTTAATTTTAATTATATTAGATTGGTAAATACTTTCTCTTCTAGAACAAACATATTTACGGCAAACTTGCCTTGTGAAATTAAAATGGAATACAACCCGATTAGAAAAGTAGGACTTGTTATATGATAAAAATTGACGCAAATGGCTATGTAGAAGATTATCATATTATACTTGCAAAACGTAATCACGATATGATTGGCGATCTTGTAGTAGACAAAGAAAGCGTTGTTTCTAAGGTGTCTATGAATGCAGCTAACGAATTAAGTTTTAAGGTATATAAATATGGCAAGGATAAAAATGAAGGCGAAATTACGCCTCATTGGGATGATATTACCGATTTTAAATATGTATATGTTCAAGAATTAGATGAATTTTATGAAATAACTGTAGAAGGCACAGAAGAAGAATCTGAGTATAAATCAGTTACTGGTACTTCTGCGTGTGAAGCCGAATTGGCAAACTGTAAATTGTTCGATGTAGAAATCAATTCAGAAGCTGATATAAAGAGAGAGGACTACAAGTCCCCTACTATTTTTTATTCAGAACTAGAACCACAAAATTCCTTATTAAATCGTATTCTGTACAAATTACCTCAATATTCTATTGGCGACGTTGATAAGTCGTTAATGAAGATTCAGCGTACTTTTAGCGTTGATAACACCGATGTATATGAGTTTTTAACACAGACAGTCGCTGAAGAAGTTGGCTGTCTTTTTACTTTTGATTCTGTTAATAGAAAAATCAATGCATATGATTTGAAGAACGTATGCTTGGACTGTGGCTATCGTGGTGAATATACAGATACGTGTCCTAAGTGTGGTTCTACAAATTTAAAATTTTATGGCGAAGATACGACCGTTTACGTCGACAGTGAGAATCTTGCCGACAACATTACGCATTCTGTAGATACAGACCAATATAAGAACTGTTTTAAGTTGCGAGCTGGCGATGACAACATGACGGCCGCAGTTATCAACTGTAACCCTAACGGAACTGACTATTTATATTATTTTTCTGATGAATGCAAAAAAGACATGAGTGAAGAGCTTGTTGCTAAGATTGAGTCTTATGACAATTTAGTTCAATCATATACACAAGAATATTCTGAGTTAATGCAGAATATGTATGAGTACATTGATAAGGCTATTTATTACACATCTAGTATGATGCCAAAAAGAGAAAACGATCCAACAGATGCTAAAAAAGAAGGAGCTAAGTTAAATGCAGAAAATCTTTCTCCATTAGGCATGCCTGAACTAAAAGCAAGCACGTCTGTTGAAACAATTAATACTGCAATGAAACAATATGCAAAGGTATTTATTAAAGCAGGATATTTCAAAGCAGATATTAAGAATGCAACATTCTATATGAATGGTAATGACGGAGACGCTAACAGCCTTTATGGAACTTGGACTGGACAATTCGTTGTAACGAATTACTCAGATGAAGAAGATACTTATACGACACCTATGGTGACAGTTAAAGTAACAAACAGATATTATGACTTTTTACAACAAAAGATCGACAAGAAATTAAAAGACGAAGATACAAAAAAAGATGGCAGTATTTATGATGTGCTTTCTATTAAAGAATTAGCAGATTATAAAGAAGCTATTAAATTGTATTGCTTAAATAGATTGAAATCATTTGCAGACGCATTCCAAGGTGCAATTGACATCATGATTGAATCAGACCAAGCCAATAAGAATGCAGAGTTATATGAAGAGCTATATGTTCCCTACTATGAAAAATTAGTAGCAACAAATAATGAAATTGATTTGCGCACAAAGACGATTAAAGAATATGAAGCAAAATTAGACGTTGCAGAAAAGCGCCAAAGAGAAATTCAAAAGACATTGAATTTTGAAAAGTATTTAGGCTCTGATTTATACAATGAATTTGTTCTATTCAGACGTGAAGATGAATATTCAAATGACAATTATATTTCTGATGGTTTAGAAAACAATGAAATCTTCAAGCGTGCTCAGGACTTTATTGATACTGCTAAAGATGAGTTGTATAAGTCTGGTGAAAAGCAACATAGAATTGCAACTTCAATGGCAAATCTTCTTGCCATTCCAGAGTTTGAGCCTTTGAGGAATAATTTCAAACTTGGTAATTTTATTCGTGTTAAATATGACAATCAAGTTTATAAGCTTAGACTATTGTCTTATCAGATTAGTTTTGGAGAAGATATTAAATCTTTAGAAGTAGAATTCTCTGATGTAACGAAGATTCGAACTGGAACAAGTGATTTGTCTTCTATTATTAAACAAGCGCAGTCTATTGGAAGTACTTATGATTCTGTTAAGACTACAATGAAAAAGACAAGTGAATCTGATTCGTTGATTCGTAACTTTGTTAATCATGGTTTAGATGCTACAACAATGAAAATTATTAATTCGGCTTCTAATCAAAACATGGTTATGAGTGATTCAGGATTATTAATGAGAAGACAAGAAGACTTTTCTACTCAATATTCTGGATACCAATTAAAAGCGATTAACAACGGATTGTATCTAACTAAAGACAATTGGAGATCAACTGAGGCGTGCATCGGTGAATATATTCATATTAATCCAGAGACTGGAAAACAAGAAATTGGATATGGTGCATTAAGTTCTAAAGTTCAATCATCATGTATTAAAGAGGTGGTTTTATGATAGATCGCAATCAATTAATAGAAATTCGAGTATCTCCGGGTAATTATAAGCACTTCAAAGCGCTAGGATACGATATAAAGAAAAACGATATAATCCATGTACCTATGGAACATTTAAAAGAAAGCTCTATAGGTCGGGTAAAAGTTGTATGTGATATGTGCGGTAAAGAATATACTACATCTTATGCTCATGTAGTTAAGTGCAATCAGTTGGAAAATAAAAACTATTGTAAGCAATGTAATCCAAAAGCAACAATGTTAGCAAAATTTGGTGTAGAATCGGTTTTAGCATTGCCGAATATTCAAGAAAAAATTGCACGAACAAAGATTGAGCGTTATGGCGAAGACTATCAAATCCAAGGGGTGCAAACTATGAGAAAGGTTATGCTTGAAAGATACGGAACAGAGAACGCATGTTCTGTTAAGGAATTCAATGATAAGCGCATTAATACAGTAATTGAACGTTACGGGGATTTTTCTTTTACACAGAGCGATGAAGCAAAGCAAAAAAGACAACAAACAAGTATGGAAAAATATGGTTGTTTATATCCAATCGCATCTCCTGAAGTACAAGAAAAAATTAGACAATCTAGGGCGTTTAACGATACAATTAAAACATCTTCGCAACAATTGGCAATTTATGAAATGCTCAAAGAGTATATAGATGAAAGTAGTGTGCAATTAAATTATCCTTTTAAAAACTTTGTATTTGATACGGCTGTTTTTATAGGAGATGATATTAAAATAGATGTTGAATATGATGGATGCCATTGGCATCAAGATGCTCAAAAGGATAGACGCAGAGATGAAGTTTCTAAGTCTTATGGTTGGAAAATTTTAAGAATCAAAGGCGGTCACAAACTGCCGACAGAAGAACAATTAATTGAAGCCATCGACAAATTAGTCGGTGGCTATTCTTATACCCAAATTGTATTGGATGATTGGAAGGAGGTAGAAAAGGCATGAGTAGTTGTTTAATATTATATCAAAACGACAAATTATATATGTCAGCAGATACTGCTGCGTGTTTAAAAGACGAAAACGGATATAGTCGAATTGCTAATAATGCAGAAAAAATTAAAGTGATTGGCAATACTATTGTTTTTACAGCAGGTAATCTAGAATTATGTCGTTTAGTATTTGATTATTTAGAGACATATAAGGATGCTCATAATTCCCCTTACCTTCTATCTTCTTATTTACAACAACAACTTCTAGATGTTGCTCAATATGATTTAGAGGTTATGATTGGTACTATTTTTGAGAATAAAGTACGTATCTATCAGATTTCTTCTTATGAAGATTTTGATGTTATGGTATATGAAGGTTCTAAGGATGGTGTCGGTGTTCTTGTGTCTGGAAGCAATAACGATGAATTAAACGAATGTGTTTCAAGAAATTTTGATTCTGACATAAAGAATTTATATAGAAAAGCATATCAAAGTATCAATAACGAGATTGTGGGTGGTGATATGCTTTTATATTATATGGATATTTATGGAACTAAGAGTCCAAAAATGATAGATAGATTTACAATAGATGATTATGTAAATAAAAAGTACGTGTCTAAAACAAATGTTCATTATGTATTAGCGAAAAATTTAGTAGGGCAAATGATTCTTGGTAATTCATTAGGTATTTACTCAGAAGATTCGAAAATGCAGTTAAATTTCGATAATCACGGTCTGGTTATCAACGCTAAAAAAGGTGATGATAATACGTATAGGCGTATTTTTGATATCCAGAAGGACGGTAAGTCTCAACTTTATTGTGATAGTGATGGAAATATCGTCTTGGCCACCGACCAAATTATCCAAATTGGCAACAAGCTTGATCGTGTTGTTACTGATTATGCAGATATTGAAAATTTGTATGTAAAAAACGCAACATTAGAAACGTTGTTAACGAAATATGCAAAAATAGAAAATCTAGAAGCATTCAAAGCAGAATTTAAAAAACTTGTTGCTGATGAAGCACAAATTAAGGAATTAGAAGCAGGCAATGTTACAATTGCAGGTTTGTTAAAATCTCAGAATGCAGAAATCGAAAACATTAAGGCAACTAAAATTGAAGTTTCTGATTTAGAAGCATATAAGGCAACAATTGAAAAATTACTAGCTAGTTATGCAACTATCAAACAATTAGAGGCAGATTATATCAAGGCAAAAGATATTGAAGCAACATATGCTAAGATTACCGATCTTGATGCAAAGTATATTACTACTGAAAAATTAAATGCTGCGACTGCAGAGATTAATAAGCTAATTGCTAAAAAAGCAAGCATTGAAGATCTTGAGGCTGTCAACGCTACAATTCAAACGTTAAATGTTGATTTAGCGAATGTTAAAGAATTGGTTGCTGCTAAAGTCGATGCTGATTATGTTAAAGCAGAAATTGTTAAGGCCAATAAAGTTATTACAGATGATTTACAAGCTATTCATGGTGTTATTGATCAATTGGATACTAAATACGCTACTATTGAACAATTAAAAGCTCAAAGAGCAGAATTAGATAATCTAATTGCTAACAAAGCCACTATCGAAGAATTGAATGCTGCTAAAGCTACGATTGGACAGTTAGACGCTCAATTAGCAAATATCAATAGTATTTTAGCGGGCAATATTGGAACTGGTACTTTACAGACTGTACATTTAACTGCCGAAAATGTTGTGATTGATGAAGCTGTTGTTAGAGATTTAATCGCTGCCAAGATTAATGTCAGTGATTTAAAAGCTGGCAATATTAGTACGGATAAATTCACTATTAAATCTAATGATGGTGGGGTTGTAATTAAAGGCTCTACCCAACAATTCTTAGACCAAGATGGCAACGTAAGAGTTCAGATTGGTAAAGATGCTAAAGGCAACTTCAACTTTATTGTTAGAAGCGCCGACGGTAAAACAACACTTTATGACCAAGATGGTATTAAAGCCTCCGGTGTACCAGATGGCTTAATTATAGATAAGATGGTTTCTGATAATGCAAATATTGCAGGATCTAAGTTAGACATTAACTCTGTTGTAGAGCGTCTGAATGATGATGGCACACAATCTATTAAGTCTAATAAGATTTGGATTGACGAAGAAAATCAAAGTCTTGGCGCATCTTTCAAAGAGGTTAAATCTAAGGTTAATAATTTAAAGTTAGGAACGGTCAATCTGCTTAGAAATGCTAAGACGATGATTTTTCAAGACTATGGATTGACAACATTAACAACTGCGGATTTATATCAAACCAAAGATGGTATTTTACATATTTATTCAAATATACCTACTGTTGCAAATAGCGTATTGAACTTTGGTAATGAAGCTACTCAAACTAGTAGTGTATTAAAAATAGAAAGGAAGTGATGGCATGGTAAATGAAACAAAATTACAATCCCCTTACGGGCAGTTAGACGACTGTCTAAAGATTACGAATGAACAAAGCACTGAAGTTGTCTATAATTTTGGTGATATATTAGAACTTGATCGAGAATATACATTCTCATGTTGGTTTAGAGCAGATTCAGAGATCCAAATTAGTATTCAAATTTCTAATGAAAGAAGTCGATATTTTCCTGTCACTTCTGAATGGCAGAAAGTATCTTTTACTGCTTCTGCAAATACTGCAACATCAAAGAAAGTGTTCTTTACAATTCCTGCCAATAATACATTGTATGCTTATGAAGGCATGTTAGAACTTGGTAATATTGCTTCAGATTTTAAACCAAGCGAAAAAGATATAGAGAATGTTGTTACTACATTACAAACAAACTTTACTGTGCAGCAAGGTAAAATTGAATCCTTAATCAAAGAAACAACTATTGATAATGGAGATGGAACTACAACATCTTTAAAAGACGCCTACAATCAAACTGTACAGACTGTTGAAGGCAATAAAACAACAATCGCTAACATAAAAACATCTGTAGATGATGTTACAGGCAAAGTAACAAAGATGGAAAGTTCTATTACAGAAATCAAAGAAACCGCAGATGGTATTACTACAACGGTCACTGCGAACAAAGACAAATGGGATCAAGCAAGTTCGGATGCTTCAAACGCATTGAACAACTCAACACAAGCTAAAAAAGATGCAGAAAACGCATTAAACAAAGCTCAAGATGTAATTAATAAAGTTGAAAGTGGTGAGTTAGACGGACAAGACGCCATTATGCTCTATATTGATTCCAGCAATGGAACGACTTTTAAAAACAGTAGTGTCGCAACTATATTTACAGTAACCATTTATGTTGGCGGCACAATAATAGACAATTCAACAAAGCTAAAGCAAATGTATGGTGATGGTGCATATTTGCAATGGCTGATTAAAAGACATGGCGAAGAAGAATTTACGAATATTCCATTAGATGATTCTAGATTGAACGACAATGGATTTATATTTACACTTTCAGCGAAAGATGTAAAATTCAAAGCAGTATTTAACTGTGAATTACATATTTAGGAGGAAATAAAATATGACAATTAAGGCTGTAAATCAAATTGATGTAATCGACTTAACCGATGGTTATTCCGTCGTATTAACAAATGACAACTATACATTCTTAGGCACTACTAGTGCCGTAAATGGTACACAGACAACTACTACACAGGTGATGGCATTATGTGGTAGCGAACAGGTTCCATGCACGGTAGGATCTATTACATGTCCTACGGGAATTTCTGCAGTTTCTGATGGTAAGACACCAATGCCAACAATCACTATCACTGCGACATCTGCATTGACGAAGAGTGGTACTATCACTATCCCTATCGTTGTCAATGGTGATATCACTATTAACAAGACATTCAGTTACTCAATCGCATTCAAGGGTCAGGCAGGGCAGAATGGTACAAGTGTAACTGTAAGTTCAACTTCTGTAACATATCAGGTCGGTACAAGCGGTACTACTAAGCCAACTGGAGAATGGAAAGCTGAAGTACCTAATGTGCCAAGCGGACAGTTCTTATGGACAAAAACTGTAGTAAGATACTCTGATGGCAAATCGACAGAGGCCTACTCAGTTTCTTATAAAGGTACAAATGGTACGAACGGTTCAAACGGTACAAGCGTTACTGTAAAATCAACATCAGTTACATATCAAGCAGGCACAAGTGGTACTACTGCTCCAACAGGAACATGGAGCACAACAGTTCCTAATGTTGCGAACGGCCAGTATTTATGGACAAAGACAGTAGTAACATATTCAGACGGAAAGTCTACTGAATCATTTTCTGTATCTTACAAGGGCACAAATGGAATCAATGGAACAAATGGTAAGGATGCTATCACAATGGCAATCACATCTAGCGGAGGTATTATCTTCAAGAATACCGCAATTGCTACAACTTTAACTGCTCACGTTTATAAAGGCGGAGTTGAAGTGACTGGTTCTGCTTTATCTAGTTTGGGAACTATCAAATGGTATAAAGATGGAGGAACTACTTCAGTGGCGACAGGTACGACATATACTATTAGTGCAGGAGACGTTTCAAACAAAGCTACATTTAGTGCTCAATTGGAGGGATAATTATGGCAATTAAAGCAAGCTCTTCTGTTACCTTGATGATGGTTAGCGATGGAGCTAATGGTTCTGATGGAAAAGGTATTTCAAGCATTGTGCATCATTATCTAGTTACTAACGTAACTACTGGTGTTACAACAAACACTACTGGGTGGAAAACATCTCCTAGTAGTGTTACTACAACTAATAAATATTTATGGTACTATCAGACTATTAATTATACAACCGGCAGTCCGACCAATACTACACCTGCTATCATTGGTGTCTATGGTGATACTGGTGGTAAAGGAGCTACTGGTAAAGGTATTAGCTCAGTAACGCCTCAATATTATTTATCTACTTCTAATACCGCTCAATCTGGTGGGTCTTGGAAAACAACACAAGATACTTGGTCTAATGGCAAATATTATTGGACTAGAGATGCTATTGCTTGGAACGATGGTTCAACAACATATACAACTCCTACTCTAGCTACTGGTTTGAATAATGCAAATAGTACTGCAAATAACGCTCAAACTATAGCTAGTCAAACTGCTTCTAAATTCCAATGGATAGTCAAGTCTGGTAGTAGTGCTACAGACTTCACTTTAACAGACAGAACGGCTCAGTTGGTTGCTAACAACATTAACTTGAATGGTTTGGTTACTTTTAAAGGGTTGGATAGTAGTACACAGAATAAAATTACTGAAACTAGTAATAAGATTGATAATCTACAGATTGGTGGGCGTAATTTATTCTTGGATAGTGATCTAAAAATATGTAACGAAACACGAAATTGGTATAAAGACTTTAAGGATCATATATCAACTGAAAATGGTATTAATTATGCAACAATGACAGGCACTCAATGGTTTCTAGGGCAATATGTTGAACTAGAAGAGGGTCAAACATATACTATGAGCTGTTTAGCAAGAGTAAATAAAAACTCTCAGTTGAAGAAATTCCGTCTTCATATTAAATTGGATCATATATCAAATACTGCAGGAGTAATTGAAACATTATGCACTGATAAATTTCAAAGACTATCTTATACCTTTACATGGAACTTACCAAATGGTAAAGAACGTGTGCATTTCCTTTTAAGAGATGCTGATGCAACAGTTGATGTTGCTCTGCTTAAATTGGAAAAAGGCAATAAAGCCACAGACTGGACTCCAGCTCCAGAAGATAAAGCAAATCAATCTATTATCGATAACTGGGCAAAAGACGCAACAGTTAATGGTGAAACCACAATCAATGGTGGTTATATCAAAACTAACACCATTAAGACTGACCAGTTAGCTGTCGATGATATTTTTGCTACTGGATCGGCAGCTATGAACGTCATCAATGCTCAAGAAATCAACGCAAACCGTATTACATCTGGTCAATTATCTGCCGAACGTATTAATGCTTATGGCCTATCTGTCTTAAATAAAGATAATAACCAACAAACGTTCAATATTACAAACAATGGTGAGGTTACCATCAAAGGTTCCGTATCTTCTTCTAATTACAATATTGGTAAAACTGGTTGGTCTATCAATAATGATGGAACTGCTGAGTTTAACGACATTATTGCAAGAGGTTCGGTTATTACAAATGATGGAGGAATCGTTTCTAGTGGTGGTAGTGGTAGGAATCTACTCAAGCGGTATATAAGAGCTGGGAGGCTAGCTACCAAAATAGATGATTCATCAATAACCGTTGGTGTCGGCTCAATTGGCGATACATGTTTTTATTTAAAACCTTGGGTTAAATTAATAAAGGGTAAAACATACACGATATCTTGTGATGCTTCTAACGTTCCATCTAATGCACCTGATTGGGCTTTTGGTGTAAGAGTTCAGGGATCGTCATTTGTTCTTATTATTAATAAAAATGGACGTTGCTATGGTACTGGTGTGTTGGATTCAGATGTTGGGGCTGATGCTGAAATAATTGTAGACGATAACTCAAATCCGTACTCAACTGCTCCAAATATTACGCTGTCAAACTTTAAACTTGAAGAAGGCGATGTTGCAACAGATTGGTCTCCTGCTCCCGAAGATAAACTAAAGCAAGTTCGTTTCTGGGCAGGCACTTCATTTGAAGAACGTGAGTCCGCTCCATTTATCGTATATTCAGATGGTTCAATCAAAGCAACTCAAGGTGAATATAGTGGCCTTTGGACTGGTGATATTAAGATTGGTAACATTTCGATTGTCGATCCTAGTGCGTCATCAGGAAATGATGCGTTATTAACGATTCAAAATGGTGCAAATGGAGTTAAACGAGTTCAGTTGACGGATAATACTTCAAGCTCTTTTGCCCAGGATGTTATTATTACAAATAATACGTATTCACCGATGATTTCATTAAAACAAGATGGCTCTGCTTATTATTCTAAAGGCATAAACATAGCCGATAAGACAACATTAAACTCAACAAGTTTAATCATAAACAATAAAACATTAACGACTACTTCCAATGGAAGTGGTTTTTTATTTAGCAATGAATTAAATGTTGGTACTGCAAATCAATCGGCTAACTTAATAGTTCATGGAAATACGTTAACGGATAACATAACGGTTGATAACACATTATATTTCGGTAATGTTTTAAAGTTCACCAAAAACGCTAATGGTATCAACATTGACTTTATTTAGAAAGGAGGAATTTTATGGCAAGTGGAAGCTTTGGTAATGGTTCTGGTCAAAACTGTAGACTAGGTATAAATTGGAGTAGTTCTAAAGGTAACAGTGGTTCTACCGTTAATGCTACTTTAATTGCACAAAACCAAAATAATTGGTATTTTTCAGCTTATGTTTATGGTGGTTACGGAGTTACAATTAACGGAAATCAAAAGACTGGCAGTGGCGCTCAATTAAGTGGATCTGTTAACGGTGCTGTTGGTTTAATTTCTCATTCTGTTTGGGTTGCATATACTGGTGATAAAACAATTAATATTAGTGGTTATGCAAATTTTAATGGAATTATTAACTTAAGTAATCAAACAATTAGTGGAAACGTTCAACTTGATAACGTAGGAACTGCACCATCTATGGGAAGTATTACTTCTCCAACGAGCAATTATGTTGCTTCTGAAACTACAACATCATTATCCGTTTCGTGGAACGCAGGAAGTAGTTATAACAATTCAGGTACTTACCGTGTTGATGTTAGTATAAACGGAGGAAGTTGGGAATGGGTTTCTGGTGATTTAGGTTGGGATAGAAGAAGTTATACATATTCCCTTCCCAATCGAAGTCAAGGAACGACATATCAATTTAGAGTATGTTGTGGCAATAATATTGGTTGGTCTGGCCATGTATATTCAGCTATCGTAACATTAAATTATTTAAATCCACCATCTATTGACTCTATGCCAAATCCATTTAATCCATACTCTAGTACTTCGTTTACAGTTGGGCTATCGGGTGGCTCACAAGCTAATGGTGGGTCTTTTATGCGTAAGGCTGATATTTATATGTATAATACTGCCGGAAATCAAGTCAAATGGTATTGCAGTAAACCATCTTATGGTAACACTAGTGTTACCGTTGGTGTTTCTCAGACTGATGTCATCAATGCTTTAGGAACAGGCAGATATTCCGCAAAAATATATGCTATAGCATGGATAGAAAATTCAAATGGTTCACGTAGTGGATATGTTATAAAAGAATCAACTGTAAACATAAATACTGATGGAGGTGCAACTCCTACTTTAGGAGCGCCTACCATTAGTGGAGGTGCGTTTGGATACCCTTCTACATGTTTTGCATCAGGCATTAGCACTGTAAAAGTTGCTAGTGCAAGTGCAGGGCTTCGTAGAGCACCAAGTGGTACATCAATTAGTTATAAAATAGCTTGCACTGGAGTTAATACACAGAACTCAAGTAGTGCAAGCTTTTCTAATTTAAGTACAGGACTTAAGACTATAACGGTGACTGCAACCGACTCCAGAGGGCTAAGTACTAGCGTTGAAAAACAAATACGAATACAGCCTTACAATGTGCCAACCATTCGTAACTATAGTGCATTACGTTTAGATAATCCTCAAACGAGTGCGAAGTTAACATATACTTTGGCTTATTCAGAAATATATGCATACGATAAAGGTGTTGATGCTAAAGGAACACAGTTAAACAATATTAATTCACAGCAGTATAGTACAAATAATTCAACTTGGAATAATTCTAGTAATGGAATAACCGTTACTGGTCTATCGACTGAATCTGTTTATACTATTTATTTAAGAATAGCGGATAAACTTCAAACTGGAACATATACTACTGAATCTTATATAGTGCCAACTATAAAAACAAACGTAGCAATACGTAAACATGGTGTTGGATTGAATTGTGTACCTCAAGCTGAGTATGCATTAGATGTTAGTGGTAACGGACACATCACAAAAGATTTGAGTGTTGACGGTATCATTAAACTTGCGGGGAAAAGTCTTTTGGATAAATTATTCCCTATTGGTGCTGTTTATATTACTTACAATAACAACAATCCCGGAAATTTCTTAGGTGGTACTTGGGAACGTTTTGGACAAGGTAGAACTTTGGTCGGTGAAGGCACTGGCAATGATGGTAGTACAAGTATGTCCTTTACTGCTGGATTGATTGGCGGTAACTACTATCATAAACTTACA